>NHBL01000016.1 GCA_002167465.1 bacterium TMED6 | reverse complement strand
GTAGGATCATCTTTATCTACTATTACTTGAGATATAAAAGTTACTACTTCTCTATCAATATCTTTTAATTGCAATTCATTTTGCAATGTTTGTTGAATCATATACCCAATAGCGCCCTGAGTATTAGCTACTAAAACACCTAAAGGTAAGGATGGTATTATATCTTTGGTAATCTCATTTTTTAATAATTCAGCACCAACCTGAGGTCCATTACCATGTGTAATACAAATATTATATCTTTCCCTAACAAAATGCATCATAGCGTTTAAACTTTCTCTGGTATGTTCAAACTGCTTTTTAATATCACCCGTTTCATTTTTTGGGCTGATTGCATTTCCTCCAAGAGCAATTATAACAGTAGGGTTTTGTCTTGACATTATACTAATCCCCTTTTGATGGGTAAAGTCATACATCTAGGTCCACCTCTTCCTTTTACTAATTCAGACCCATTGATACTAATTACAACTTTAGAATCACTCCTAAGAACTTTATCAAATGTTAAAGTATCTTTATAAAATGATTTAGAACTTAGATGCTTATAACCATTTTTTTCTAATTCTAAAATTGTATTATCATTACAATTATACATTAAAATTTTTCCTGGCTCTAAAACAAATGAATTTGCACCATCTGTCAGTTGCTCTCTTAATTTAAAATTATCTTTAATACCACCACATGAAATCAACTGAAAAGATAAATCTTCTAATAATTCTATAAAATTAAATTTATGTTTTGCTAATTTCAAAGATTTATCAACTTTTGAAGCAATATATACATTTAAATTATCTATATCATAATTTTTATGATTAAATAAAATACCTTCATCATAATTAGTTTGAGTGAAAATAGTGTCTAAATGCATCATTGCTCTTTCTTTAGGTAAATCAACAGCAATAACATGCTGAAATGATTGATTAAAAATATATGGTATAATTAATTCAATCGCTTCCTTTGAAGTTCTTTCACTAATTCCAATCAAAACTATATCTTTATTAATAACAAAAATATCACCACCCTCTAGTGATAAACCTTTACCTATTTTTTTAAAATCTATTATTTCAGATTCTTTAAATTCAGGATTATTACAAAAGAAATTTTTAGATAATAAGTTTTCTGTTTTTCTTACATCACTACTACTCGATGTTAAATAAATTTGATTTCCAATAATAGCTGCAATATCTCTTGGGTACATTAAATTTATTAATGGATATTTGCTAAATATATTTTTAGTTTCTGAAATACTTAAAAAATCATTTCGTAAATCAACGCATGAATCTTTTTTATAAAAATTAATAATATCTCTAAATGTTTCATGTTGTTTTTTTGCAATTTTTAAATCTATAATATCATCAAATAATAAAAAATCTTTATTAATATTAATATTTTCATCTTTTATAAAATAAGGATGAATGTCAGATGGCAATACTAAATTGTGTTCATTACCAGGAGAGTAAACATAAACTTTTTCTATAGGACCTATTTCTGAGAATATTCTTGGTTTCATTTATTTTTCATCCATGTAAGGATATCTATAATCTTTAGGTGTGTCAAATGTTTGTTTAACCGTCCTTACTGATGTCCACCTTAATAAATTAAGTAATGAACCTGCCTTATCATTAGTTCCTGAAGCTCTTGAACCCCCAAAAGGCTGTTGACCAACTACTGCACCAGTTGGTTTATCATTTATATAAAAATTTCCCGCAGAATGTTCTAGTAAGTCTTTAGCTTTAGATACAGCTCCTTTATCATCACCAAATACAGCTCCAGTCAAAGCGTAAGGAGACGTAGAATCAACTAATTTACATACATCTTCCCAAGATTCTTTGTATATATAAATAGTCAATACTGGTCCAAAAATTTCTTCTTCCATAGTTTTAAAATTTGGATTAGTTGTTACTATCGTTGTGGGCTCAATAAAATATCCTTTATCTTTATTAAAATTACCACCTGTAACTATTTGAGCATCATCAGAATTTTTAGCATAATTAATATAAGATGATATTTTATCAAATGAATATTCATCAATAACTGCATTCATAAAATTAGAAAAATCATTAACATCCCCAACTTTAATTGTTGATACATCATTTATGTAGTTATCTTTTATATCGTTCCATACATTTTCAGGCAAGTAACACCTAGATGCAGCTGAACATTTTTGACCCTGATATTCAAACGCACCTCTAATCATTGATGTAAGTAAACCTTTTCTATTACTAGAGTCGTGAGCTAATATAAAATCTTTACCCCCTGTTTCACCTACAATCCTTGGGTATGATTTATAATTTTGTATGTTTTCTCCAATAGATTTCCACATTCCTTGAAAAACTTGAGTTGACCCCGTAAAATGTACTCCTGCAAGATCTTTATTTAATATAACTTGATTTCCAATTTTACTACCACTTCCAGGAACAAAATTTATAACTCCATCAGGCAATCCTGCTTCTTTAAATAATTTCATTAAGAAATAACCTGAATAAACAGAGGATGAGGCTGGTTTCCATAGGGAAACATTTCCAAAAAGTGCAGGAGCGGAAGGTAAATTAGCCGCAATAGAACTAAAATTAAAAGGAGTAACAGCAAATACAAATCCCTCTAAAGCTCTATACTCCATTGTATTCTTCATTCCTTCTGGTGAATATTTAGGTTGCTGCTCAATGATTTCAGATAAATATTCACAATTAAAATTAAAAAAATCAATTAATTCACATGCAGAATCAATTTCAGCTTGAAAAACATTTTTACTCTGCCCAAGCATAGTAGATGCATTAATTATATCTCTATATGGACCTTTTAATAGCTCAGCCATTTTTTGAAAAATACGAATACGTTCATCAAATGATGTTTTTGACCATGTATTCCATGATTCTAAAAGGTTTTCAATAGCCAAATCTACTTCAACTGAAGATGCTTTATGATAATGCGCAAGAATATGTTGATGATTATGAGGCATTACACATCTACCTAAATCATTAGTTCTTATTTCTTTACCACCAATTATAATTGGAATATCAATACATTCATTACTCATTTTTTCTAATTGAGCTTTTATAGATCGTTTTTCTGTTGAACCTGGTAAATAACTTTTGATTGGTTCATTGATAGCCTTTTTCATTTAATTTTCCTTAAAGTTTTAACTTAAATTAATGTAATATTTAGTGATTAATTTACCTATATATTAGACAAGGTAACAAGATTTATTGAAAGAGACTATTATGGAATCAAAAAATCCCTATAATGAAAATATAATTAAAGATTATCCTAACCATAATAAGTTAGAAGTAAAAAATATAATCAATGCAGCTAACAATTCGTACTATGATTGGAAAAAGATACCTATAAATAATAGAATTATAGTAATTAGAAAAGTTAAAAATAATCTAATTTCAAATAGAAAAATTTCCGCTAATATGATTACTCAAGAAATGGGAAAACCAATAACGGAATCTTTTGCAGAAATTGATAAATGTATTTGGCTGTGTAAATATTATATTGAAAATTCTAAAGAATTTTTAAAAGTAGAAAATATAAAAACAGATGCATCAAAGAGTTATGTGTCATTTGAACCATTAGGTATAATATTAGGTATTATGCCATGGAATTTTCCATATTGGCAAGTTTTTAGATTTGCAATACCAGCTATATTATCTGGGAACACTGTAGTAGTAAAACATGCTTCCAATGTTTCAGGTTGTAGCTTATTAATAGAAAAAATTTTTTCTAAAAACATTAAATTGAATATATTTCAATCATTATTATTAACATCGTTAAAAATGAAAGACATTATAGAAAATCCATTAATAAAAGCTATATCATTAACAGGAAGCGAAGAAGCAGGAAGTAAAGTTGCTTCATTAGCTGGAAATAAAATTAAAAAAATTTTATTAGAATTAGGTGGCTCTGATGCTTTTATTGTATGTAAAGATGCAGATATTAAAAAGGCTTCTGAAAAAGCTGTTGCTGCAAGAATGTTAAATACCGGACAAAGTTGTATTGCTGCAAAACGATTTATAGTTCATGAAGAAATAAAAGATGAATTTATTAACAATATTATAAATATTCTTAATCAAATGAACATAGATGATCCTACTAGCGTAAATACTCAAATTGGGCCTTTAGCAAGAAAAGATATTTTGCAAGATTTACAAAATCAGATGAAAGATGCTATTAAAAAAGGCGCAAAAATATGTTATCAAAAGAAAAAGAAGTATAAAAAAGGGTATTTTTTTAGCCCAGTAATAATAGATAATGTAGATTCTTCAATGAAAGTTTATAATAACGAAACTTTTGGCCCTTTATTTACTATTTTTTCTTTTAAGAAAAATGAAGAAGCAGTAAAAATAGCTAATGATACACAGTATGGGTTAGGAGGCAGTATTTGGAGTAAAAATATTGAAAATGCTAAACAAATAGGTGAATCAATAAATACTGGAGCAATATTTATAAATGAAATCACTAAATCGGACCCAAGACTTCCATTTGGTGGCATAGGTATTTCTGGGTATGGTAGAGAATTAGGCTCTTATGGAATAAAAGAATTTGTAAATATTAAAACTGTTTATATTAATTAAAATTTTCCCATTGTAGCTAGACTATTATTTTTAGCTCTCTCCATCAATTTTTTCTGGCCATCTTCTCTATTTTTTCCTGACCAAGCATTTAATGCGTTATGTTGTAGTGCTCTACCATATGAGAACGATAAATTCCATTTTAAATCTGAATGATTTTTATTCATAGCATTTAAATGTTCTGTAGCAATATCACTACTTTGCCCTCCAGATAAAAATGCAATTCCAGCAACCTTGTCAGGAACATGCTCTTTAAAACATTTAACTGTTAAATTTGAAACCTCATCAATACTTGCTTGATTACTACACGATAATCCAGAAATAATCATATTTGGCTTTAAAACAATACCTTCTAACATAACATTTAAACGAGATAGTTGATCAAACAAAATATCTAAAGTTTGACATGACACCTCATAACATCTATTTATATCATGACTTCCATCCATTAATACTTCAGGTTCAACAATCGGAACGATTCCGTTTTCTTGACATAACGCCGCATATCTAGCTAAAGCATGTGTATTTGCTTCAATAGCACCAAGACTTGGTAATGTGTCATCAATATTAATCACTGCTCTCCATTTAGCAAATCTTGCACCTAAATTAAAATACTCTACTAATCTTTCTCTTAAACCATCAAGGCCTTCTGTTATTTTTTCATTTTTAAAACCCGCTAAATCCTTTGCTCCCGTATCTACTTTAATGCCTGGAATTATACCTTTTGAACTTAAATATTCTGGAAAATTAATTTTTTGATCGCATGTAGTTGTTTGTCTAAAAGTTTCATCAAACATAATAACACCACTAATATATTTTTCAATACCTTCAGCACTAAATAGCATATCTCTATATTCGTTTCTATTTTCAAAACTTGATTCAACACCTATAGAATCGAATCTTTTTCCACAGGTTGGATTACTTTCATCTGCAGCAAGAATTCCTTTACCTTTTTGCACCATATTATTAGCTGTTTCTATTAATAAATTATTATATTTCATTATTACTCCTAATTTTCAATTTCATTTAGCATATCTTTATACCAATCCAAATTTATATCAAAAGGCTTACCACCTTTAATTCTTTCAAACTCTATACATTCCATTTGATTATTTTTATCTTCATCTAAACCAACAACACCACTAATACTTTTTAATGCTGATTTGACAGCAAATATAGCAGTTTTTTTAATTAAATCAATATCTTTTGAAATTGGTGCAGCTGATCTTGCAAAATAACCACTTTTTTGTACAAGAACTTTATGNGCATTTAATTTTTNTTTNAAATTTTTAGCAAACCATANGCCAGGATTAATTTCATCTAANCTGACATGTCCAAAGGCATCGTATTTAATTTCTTCATTATTTGATTTCATTTCAGCAATAATAGCTTTTAAACCCGCACCTTCAGATAAAAANATATTTACACAATCATGNTTGTCCATGATTTTATTTAATCGATTACATTCTAAATCAAAATTTATCTCTTTTTCAGGTAAATATATAGCATGAATATCCCATTTGNNCTTATCAATCNATAGCTCAGGTANAAATTCTTTCTTATTTAAAATCTTCCTGTATTCNAANGCAGTTGCTGCNGTTANCCANCCACAATTTCTACCCATTACTTCATGAATNATTAACTGTCTAGANCTNGTTGTATTTTCATTNACTATNTTATTAAAAAATACTGCTCCCTGATTTGCAGCTGTNGNTGCACCTAATGTTTGTTTAATNGGATAAACATCATTNTCTACTGTTTTAGGTAAACCAACTACTGTAAANTTATANTTATTATTTTTAAGATATTTAACTAAATCTCCAGCAGATGTATTTGTATCATCACCGCCAATTGTATGCAAAATATCAATCTTATCTTTTTTTAATTGTTCTGCNGCTACACTCAAAGGNGTTTCANTNTTTTTAATATAACCATTTTTTTTACAATCATCTATATTTGTTAATTTTACTCTACTATTTCCAATAGCACTNCCACCATAAGACGAAAGAATATCNACCTTTTNNATAACTGAATNTGGAATTGAAANTATATCACCTTGNAGTAANCCTTTATATCCATTTTTNTANGCAAAAAATTTAATGTCAATATCTAATTTTGNATATTCATTAATTAAAAATGCAATTGANGAAGATAGACAAGGCGCTAAACCACCTGCTGTTAAAAATGCAACTCTCATATATTTATAAACCTAAAATTATATTAACCATATTTATTAAATCACNAATATTAACAATTCTGTCTCCATTTAAATCAGCATCTTTTTTCTGACAATTAGTAATCTCTTCATTTTCTTCAAGAATAATATTCAGAACTAATACAATATCATGGATATCAATTATAACATCATCATCTAAATCTCCAGAAAGATTATGACATTCGGGAAAAAAATCTACATCACCACAAATTTGATCATTATCAATATCATTATCTGAATCATTTGGACATTCATCTATATCACCACATATTTCATCATTATCAATATCGTTATCTGAATCATTTGGACACAAATCGCAACCATCAGGAATATTATCTTCATCTGTATCTAACAAATCATCATANCCATCACATTGATCACAATCATCACCTACCCCATCTCCATCAATATCACTTTGATCTGTTTGATCACATGGTTCACACATTGTACCACATTCATCTATAAGTTGTGCAATAAAATCATTAGCATTACCACCANTCCATCCATTTATTGTATTATTATTACCATCACATGAATTAGAATTACCATTATTTTGATATGGCCATGGTTTAGCTCGAACAGTCATAGTGTGATCTATAATAGCATAAGTAGGAAAAGCACTCCATGAGTCATGTAACCAAGTAAACATAGTTCCAGGATCTTCAACAATTAATGGAAATCCTTGAATCCCTTGATTNCCCCATTGTTCACATGAATAAGGCTGGTTTAANTCTTGTAATGTNGTAACAAAAAAAACTGCTGNATTATTTTCTTGCCAATATTCTTCTTGAGCNTCCATAAAACCTATGGAACTATAACANGACCCTCACCAAGTAGCAGCCATATCAANAAATGTGATATGGTAATTACCACCNTTTAAATCACCGTTANAGTCTGANAAACTCCAGTTATCACCTANTNGGTAATCTCCNGATGCATAGCATACTTCAAAATTNGTATTTTGATCAGTAATATTTATCTGATCTCCAGCACAATANGATTGTGTAAAGATAAAAGAACATAAANTTAATGTAAGTAAGATAATATTTTTCATTGTTTTGAATACTCCCTCTTATAATATTATAATTTACAAATTTTTAATTATAGAAGAAAATTCTAATTAAGTTCCGCAAAACGTTTTGTAGGATTCATCAAAACCCTTGGGTGTTGTTTGTAATTCATAATATTTTGCATCATAATTATACGTATTAGACATTTTATCCAATAATTTATCAAATTCTTCTTTATTTCCATTTATAGAATTTTTTAATGCTGATTCTACCAGATGATTNCGAGGTATATAAATTGGATTATTCATTTTCATTATTCTTGTTCTANTTTNATNATTTTCAGTTCTNNCTTTCCATTTTTTTTTCCAATTTTTAAANTTATTAGATGTAAATAANGAATCTTTATTAGATATATNCAGTGTTAATGCTGCAAATGTATTTGTATAATCTGCTTCATATAACTCCATTAATTTAAGTAAGTTAACAATCAATNCTTCATCCCNTTTNNNAGGATTTATAATTCCTAATTTATTATACATCATTTGATACCATTTATTTGAGTACTCAANNGGAAANTNATCTAAAANACTTTGAGCTAANTTAATGGCCTTATNTTGATCACTTTCAATAAANGGTAAAATAGTTCCTGCAAATACTGATAAATTCCANTANGCAATTTCATGNTGTTTNCCAAANGCNTATCNACNATTTNTATCAATTGAACTAAAANNAGTTNTTGGATTNTATTTATTTAAAAATGCACAAGGACCATAATCAATTGTTTCTCCNGTAACACTCATATTNTCCGTATTCATTACACCATGTATAAAACCAACTCTAACCCAGTCTATAATTAAATTTATTTGTTGATTCATGATAAGTTTTAGTAATTCAAGATAAGGTGACTCATATTTTAAAAGCTTTGGATAATACTTATTTATAACATAATTAGTAAATTTTTGAAAATCTTCTTTTGAACAAAAGTGTTTTGCGTACTCAAAGGTTCCTACTCTAATATGGCTAGATGAAATTCGAGTTAAAATTCCACCCTTTTGAGTTGTCTCTCTATATATATTTTCACCAGTATCAATGACCGCTAGACTTCTAGTTGTTGGGATTTTTAAGAAGTGCATTGATTCACTCATTAAGTATTCTCTCATCATTGAACTTAGCGTTGCTTTACCGTCTCCTGATCTAGAAAAGGGTGTTTTTCCTGACCCTTTTAATTGAATATCAAACAGCTTATTATTTATATCTTTTTGTTGACCTAAAAGTATTGCCCTACCGTCTCCAAGCTTTGTAAAACGACCAAATTGATGACCTGCATAAGCTTGAGCGATAGGTTTTGAATTATGAGGTAGCTTATTTCCTGAAAAATAATTAGTGGCAAGAGAACTATGTTCATTTAAGAATTCAAGATTTAATTTTTTTGCTAATTTTTTGTTGAAATAAATTAATTTTGGGTTTTGAACTAAACTTGGTTTTACCTGTTCATAAAAAGAATTAGGTAACTCTAAATAACTATTGTGAAGATTCAATTTTTTATTTTTGCTTTTCATGACAATCTATTAATTATAATATTTCTGATTAATACAGTTAAAACTATGTTAATAATTTCATATAAAAAAGCCCCGATATTAAAACGGGGCTTATGTTAAAAATACTTATGTTTAAAAATTACTTAAGTAGCATTATTTTTTGTGTTGCTACTTGTCCGTTACTTTCAGCTTTGATCATGTATACACCACTTGAAAGATGCTGCGCATCCCAAGT
>NHBL01000015.1 GCA_002167465.1 bacterium TMED6 | reverse complement strand
TCTAACCCAAGCCTCTCTACTTGGAGCATCTGAAATAACAGCTAATTTTAAACCCATTTTTGTAAGGGAAAATAATGTTTCATTAACATTTTTATAAAGCATTAATGAGCTTTCTTTGGCCTTTTTATATGCTATAATACCTGAAGCTAAAATTTTATAATCAACCTTACCAATAGTGTCTTTTAAAAATAAATCAAAAACTTCTTGATATTCATAACCTTTAGAATCGTAAATAGAATAAATTTTTTGTATAGCATTTTCTTTATCTATCTCTAATCCAGAAAAAATCATTCTAGAGACGGCTGCATCTACAGCTGTATTTTTCATTTTCATAAAATCTAGCAAGGTATTATCTAAATCAAAAACTACAGCTTTTATCATATATGTATGTATTATTTAATCTGAACAGTGATTCATAATAGAGTCCATCTTCTTAATAATTCTTTTTACTTCAGAACGATATCTTCTATCATATTTAGCGGCTTTTTTTAGTGCTTTTAGTGATGAGGATCTGTTGCAAAGATTTAGTTCAGCAACACCTAATTCAAAATAGGCACCTCCATATGTTTTTTTTAATTTTAAACATTGTCTAGCAAACTTTTTGGCTTCGACCAAATTTTTATTCATTAATTTATATTTTTCATTCTCTTTATTTTCTTCAGCCATCATATTATAAAGTTGAGATAATCTAAATTTAATACGATAATTATCAGATTTAACTTTTGAAGCTTCTAACAAATACTCTAAAGCTAAGTCATAATTAACAAATCTTTCATCTGTTGCTTCAATATGTATGACACCTAATGTTTCGTACGCTTTGTAATACTGGGGTGACAATGTGATAACTTCGTTTAATATTTGTATTGCTTCTGAGTATGAACCAGTCTCCATAAAAGAAACTCCCAAACTGTGATATGAAGACATAAAATTTTCTTCATTTCTTTCAATAATTGTAATAGCCTTTCTAAACTGAATAATAGCATCTTCATGTTGAGTTAATTTTTGAAATGCAATACCAGATTTATGTACAGCTTTAAATTTTTCAGGATCAATTTTTATCACGTTAGAAAAGGCAGTAATAGCATTGGTATAATCTTGCTTTTCAAAATATGCATTACCTAAATTATAAAAAATTGATGCCTCTGTGGAATCAATTGATAAGGAAAGAGTATATTGATTTATTGCATCATCTAATTTTCCAAGTCTTAAATAATTATTACCCTGTTGAGCAATAAGTTTAGAAATAACATTAATATATTCTTGATATTTTTTTACAAAAGGATTGATGGCTATAGCAGATTTCAGATATACAATAGCATCAGAATATCTTTCTGAATTTTTATATATGTCTGCAATATATAAGTTTAATAAACCAATATCGTTAAATTTCCAGTCAGTATGAACTTCACCTTCGTCATAACTCATGTTTTGATTTGTATCGACAAATGGTTCACCATTATCCCATTTATCATTACCCATTAATAATTCTTTATAATTTATAAGAGCTTTTTCTTTATTATTATCACTTGCATAAATTGATTGAATAAAATTTACTTGAGATGAAAAGAAAGATAATTTTTTATATTCTAAATTAATAGCTTTGTAATCTTCTTCATTTGATTTTTTCATAGCTAGATTATACATTTCTCTAGTAGTATTAAAATCATCAAATTTCTTGAAAACTGAACCCAAATTAAAATAAAAATTAGCATCACAGGCATCTTTACTTTTATTCTTCTTTGCCATTGTATGTGCTATTTCATAATCACCATTTTCAAATCTATTTGTAATTATGCTGTCAATTTCGTTACAAGTATAACCTCTTGCATAAAAAAAACTTAATGATAAAAAAAATATTTGACTGTATCTTAAAAATTTTAACATAAAAAAATAACCTTTATATTATGAATGTGCTGAAGGCGGGATTTGAACCCGCACGAGATTAAATCTCACTGCCCCCTCAAGACAGCGTGTATACCAGTTCCACCACTTCAGCTATTATAAATTATTCAGAGGACGGTAACGGTATACCTTCATTAATTTCTTCATTACTATTTAAATTTTCTTCTTTATTTAGAGTAGGCAATGATTCGTTAACTGAATCAAATCTTTCAGTATCAACAGTTTTACCAAACCATTGTATAGAAATAGCTAAAACCATAAAAATAGCAGCTAAAGTTGTCGTAATTCTAACGAGCAATTTATCTGCACCTTCACTACCAAAAGCTTGATTCATAGTATTTCCTCCCATTGCAGAACCCATATCACCCTGTCCTGACTGAAGAAGAATAATACCTATTAGCAAAACAGATACTAAAACTAAAAGAAAAACTAATATACTATATAACATTACACACTCTCCTCAACAAAATTGTAAATATCAAAAAAATGTTTAGCATCTAATGATGCTCCACCAATTAAAAAACCATCCACTTCATTTAAACTAATTAATTCTTTAGCATTATTTCTATTAACACTACCACCGTATAATATAGACACATTTTCTCCATCAAAGCCAATATCATTTAAAATTTTTCTTATCATGATATGGACTTGAGTAACGATTTTTGAAGTAGCAGTTTTTCCTGTACCAATAGCCCAAATAGGTTCGTATGCTATAATAATATTTTCATTTATTGATATACCATCAAGTGATACGGTGAGTTGTCTTAATATAAAATCTTCAATCAAATTATTTTCTCTAGTCTCTAATGTCTCTCCAATACATAGAATTGGTATTAAATTATTTGATAATGAAGTATGAACTTTTTGATTAATTTTGCTATTTGACTCTTTAAAATACTCTCTTCGCTCTGAATGGCCCAATATAACGTAATCTACACCCTGTTCTTTTAACATCTTAGCCGATATTTCTCCAGTAAATGCACCTGAATCATTTTCATTTATATTTTGAGAACCTAAAGAAACACTATTAAATATATCTTTATTTAAACAAATATATGATGGACAAACAACTCTATTAGTAATATTTTTTGAGAAAGTATGCTCGTTCAAAAAACTATTAAACAAATTCATATATTTTTTTGTTTCTGCTAATGTTTTATTCATTTTAAAATTAGCAACACAGTATTTTGATCTATTTATCATTATTCTCCAATTTCTTAATTGCAGGAAGATAAATTCCACTTAATAATTCTAATGAAGCTCCACCCCCTGTTGAAATATGTGTGAATTTTTCAGATTGAGAAAACTTTCGAGCAGCAGAAGCAGTGTCTCCTCCTCCTAATATGGAGATTACACCATTATTAGTTAGCTCTTCAATAATTCTACATATTTGTTGTGTACCAGTTCCAAAATATGGATTTTCACATACACCTAAGGGGCCATTCCATAGTATAGTTTCTGCTGTTGATAATATTTGACTAAAATGCATTGTAGTTTCGGGACCAATATCAAAACAACCTAAGCTAGGATTTATATCCTTATTTAATTTAATATCAATATTATCAATATCTTCTAAAGTAGTTGATGTAACAAAATCCGTAGGTAGTATTATCTCTTTGTTAATCGATTCAGCTATAGATAATATTTTTTTTGCACATTCTATATCTTCATTATTTAATAATGGAGAATTAATATCAACTCCTTTAACTTTTAAAAAAGGAAATGATAATGCCCCTCCAATTAATAACTTATCAGAAATATTTAAAAAATTTTCAATAAGCTCAATTTTACCTTTAACTTTTGCACCGCCCATTACTACAATAAATGGATTTATAGGATTTTTTATTTCGTCAATTAAGTACTTTATCTCTCTTTCCATCAGTAAACCCATACAGTGTTCATCAAAAAAATCTACCACACCTACATTAGAAGCATGAGATCTATGGGCTGTACCAAATGCATCATTAATATATACATCTCCATGAAATGATAACATTCTAGAAAAATCTTTATCATTTGTTAACTCTCCGCTATGGAATCGTAAATTCTCCAACATATGAATTTGACCTTTTTTTAAAGATGATGATGTAACAAAAGCCTTATCTGAAATACAGTCTTCAGAGAAAATGATTTCTTTTTGTAGAAGCTCACTTAATTTATCACAGACTGGACTTAAGCTTAAATTTTCATCTACACCTTTAGGTCTGCCTAAATGAGAGATAATTGTTATAGATGCACCATGATCTAAACAATAACGCAATGTTGGTAAGGTTTTCTTTATTCTATAATCATCTACTACCTGCCCATCTTGAATAGGAACATTGTAATCTACTCTTAATAAAACTTTTTTGTCTTTAAGATTAATACTTTTTAACATTATGCTTTTCCTATGTTTAGTCTTTTTAGAAGATTTAATCTATATCTTCATATTCCGCATCTATAATTTTTGAATTATTATCCCTATTGTTATTAGATTTTTTATTAATAGGTTTTTTAAATTTAAAATATCCTAAGAATTTCATTATGAACATAAATATGATTATTGGAAGCAATAAATACTTAGCAAAAAGGAAAATTAAACTAAATATAAATAATAGTATTAATGATAATCGCAAAGATTTAAGCAAATTATACATAATTAGAAGCTCTTGATTGGATTGTAATACTTACGCCCTTTAATTGGCTCTTTTAATAAATCCATAATTCCATCTAAATCTTCATTATTGTTAACGAAATCTATATCATTTGTATTTATTATTAATAAAGGGCCCTTATCATATCTAAAAAAATATTCATTATATACTTGATTTAGTGATTCAATATAATTAGAACTAATACTTTCTTCGTAAACTCTGCCTCTTTTTCTTATATTAGACATTAATTTATCTGTATCAGCTTGAAGAAATATTGCTAAATCAGGGTAAATAATATCTTTCTCAAGAATTTTTGCAATAGTATCATATAAGACCATTTCTCGATCATTCAAATTAAGGCAAGCAAATAATCTATCCTTAATAAACATATAATCTGAAATTATTGTTTTAGAAAACATATCAACTTGTTTTAAATCTTGATGTTGAGAATATCGGGATAGTAAAAAAAATAACTGCGTTTGAAATGCATGCTGTTGTTGATTTTTATAAAAGTCTTTCAGAAATGGGTTTTCTTCAAATTTTTCTAAAACTAGTTTTGCTTGAATTTTTTTTGCAACAATATTTGCTAAGCTTGTTTTACCAGCCCCAATCGTTCCTTCAATTGAAATATTATAATACAAAGATGACATTTAATTGTACTCCCTTATTTCATCACTTAAATGAGAAATGTTATCTAAAAGTTGTTTTATTGTCAAATTACTATTAGGCAATATATAATCAGAAGCTATATCACTCCAAGGTTTAAGAACAAATTTTCTTGAATTAATTTTAGTATGAGGTATCTTTAAATCATCAATATCAATATTTAAATGTTTGAATGAAAGAATATCAATATCAATTGTTCTAGGAAAATATTTTTTTTCCGTATGATTTCTACCCATAATTAATTCGATCTCTTGTATATAATTAAGTAGTTGATAAGCATTTAAATCTGTTTTGATTTCAATAACCTGATTTAAAAAATAATCTTGATTTTTGTTTTCCATTGGTGAAGTCTCATAAACCTTTGATTCTTTTATAACTGTTATTTTTAAGTGTTTATTTAAATAAATTTTAGCATTGCCAAGATTTGTTAATCTATCACCTATATTTGAGCCTAAGCCTAAATATATTTTCATTTTTTATACTCGATTTCAATGTTAATAAAATCATTGTTTTGTTCGATTGAAATTGAAGGTTTTCTTATATTTACTTTAATATAATATATAGATGCATAATTATCTAAAACTTGATTTATTATTTCGTTTCCTAATGTTTCTAATAAATTATAACGAGTTTTATTAAAAATTTTTTTTAGTAAATTGTATAATTCTATATAATCGATAGTTTTTGAAACAGAATCTGAAGAATCATTATAATTATAGGAGATATCTAAATTAAGAATAAATTCTTGACCATCTTTAATTTCTTTACTATATACACCATGATATCCATAAAAATTAAGATTTTCAAGTTTTATTTTATTCTTAATAGAGGGTGACATTAACAGCCTGTGATCCTTGTTGACTTTCTTCAATATCAAATTTAACACTAAGACCACTTCTTACATTTTGACCTGATCTAAGATTTTTAATATTAAAAAAATAATCTTCCCCATCATTACATTTTATAAAGCCCCACCCTTTATCTTGATGCCATATTTTTATTTTTCCAGATAACAAATTAATCCTCTTTTGTTTTGAAACCTACGTCCTTATTAAATTCACTAGGAAAATCGTAGCCTTCTCTATTTGGATAGTGCATTATAGTATTTACAAAGTTCCACATCACCAAAAAAACTCCATCAATTTGATTTTCTTTTTGTATATCTAAAGGGATTGGATTCCCATTCTTATCTTTTGTTTTTTTTATAAAAATACCTGGATGTTGAAGCCATAAACCCAGATGATCAAAACCCTTAACTAGATAATGTCCGGATGGATTTTTGATACCGATTTGATTGAGATATTCATTATTATTAAAGGATATATAAACTATATCGCCTATTATATCTTCAGATTTGAACATTTTTANAGGATATTATTCTTCTTCTTTTTTAAGCTTCGATTCTAAATCATTTAGCTTAATTTCAAGNTCNTCAATNCTAGANTTTAAAGACTTATTTTCCTTTTTAAGACGATTTATATCATTTTTAGATGTAGATCTNTATGTAAAAAATCTATCATCTAAATCACTTAAATCTTCACTCAAGACTGAATCAGTATCAAACATTATAGATCTAACATCATCAATTTCTTGATTTGTACCTTTAAATTCGGAAGCTACATCTCTCTTGAAAGTTGAATTTCTTTTTTTAATCTGAATAGTAGTATCTTGCATTTCTTTCAATTTACTATTATGACCAATATATCTTAAACGTAATTTCTTTTCTTTAACCGAAACAGCATTAATATCTTCATCTTGCAATTCATTAGTTTGAGCATTACCTTTAATTCCTTCATCAACAGTTCCTGTTAACTGATTGTAAATGAAAAAAATACCTAAAATTGAAAAAACAACAATAAACCATAATGCTTTATATTGGATTGGGTTAGCAACAGCATCTTTAGCAGTTTCTAAAGTTTGCTTTAATAATGATTGCTCTTCAAGTGCATCTGATATCTCATTCTCTTTAACATAACCCATATCGATAAGAGTTTGGCCTAAAGGTCTGTCGCCCTGTTCATCTAAAGCATTTTGAAGTTGCTTTTTAGTTATATATTTTCTTTTAATTAAAATATCACCAATTTTTTTTATTTCTTTAGCCATTAATTTATAATCCTATTTTTGTTGTTCTAATTTTTTAAGTTTCTCTTCCCATTTAGACATGTTTTTGTTCTTGGGTATTTTTTTAATACTTTTTGTATCTATATCATTAAGTAATTTTTCTCTTTTTTTCTCTTTATCTTTAAGAGCTTTAAATAAATTAGACATTTCATCATTAAATCCATCTATTGTAGTATTTAGTCGAGAAACAAGCTCTTTCATTAGCGGCTCCCCATAATTGCTACCAATAACATCCTTAAGATTATCAAACTTATCTTCTAAATATTTAATTCTATCTTCTTTTTTATTGAAATTCATATCTTAATTTTTAAAAAAAAATGGAATCATACAATCTTTATTTCATCTAAATAGTATGATTTTCATCAAAATCTGTTTTATCTACATTATCCTTGTCAACATTTGAAAAAAAGAACTTGTAAAAATCTGTGCTATTATAAAGTATTATATAACTAATTACAGACGATATTATACCTATTAATGTTAAGGTTATTCCTCCAATACCAAACAAAAAAGAACATAAACATATTAGATAAATTTTTAACTTTTCATCAATATCGAAATTAACAACAAGAGAATTAATGATAAAGAAAATAACTAATAAAGTAGTGGAATATAGAATTGATTTATCCATAACACTTATTAAAGAACTTACAGATGCTAATGTTAAAGTGAAAAAAGAACAAAACAATATTAACTTTAAATTTTTACCATCATTACTCTTGTTTGAAGTCACATCAGTAACTAGAATAGTTGTAACAAACAAATTTAACAGTAACTTAATAATATATGCTATAATAGATATCATTTTAATTAATAGTTTTAATCCTCACACTTAAGTTACTGATATTTAATAAAGAAAGTAAAGGAGTTCCAAGTATTTGGTAATCAGGCACAAAACCCCAGTACCTAGAATCTAAACTATTATCTCTATTATCCCCGATAAATAAATAATAATCGTGAACTACTTCATAATTAATCATATCTTTTAAATAGATGTTATTAACCTTAAGATTTTCAATTATATACTTATCTGCGTAATCTTTGTAAAAGTTCAAACCAAATAAAAAATATGAACCATCATAATCGTTTTTAACTATGTTTTGTATTTCATTTTCTGAATATTTACTTATAAAAGAATCAAAAATCTTATCATTAACTAAATCATTTTTTGTAAAAGTACCATCTTGATCTAAATCAACAGATTTAACAAGGTTAATATTAGATTCAAAAGTATAAAGATACGGATTTTCATATATATTCCATGGATTATCAACCATATTTATTTTATTCTTTGATTTTAAAGATGCCTTTTTATTGTGATAATTATCTCTTTGTTTATCTTGATTAGGAAACAGCTTATACCACAATATACCACTTATTTGAGCTATAGACTCAGGATCTTCCATTATAAAACTTAAACCGTCTAATGATACATCATTACCATCTTGAACTAACAGTGTTATAAATGAAATCCATTCATTCTGTTTATCATACCAATCATTTATGTTTATTTTCATACCCTTGTGAGGAACGATAAAAGGTGCAATATTATCTGTATTTCCATTAAAATATGGATATACTGTCCCCATCAAATATTGTTCTTGAATTGAAGGGTAATCTCTGTTATTACTACTATAAACAAAATTACTTTTGTATGGATTTAATTGAAAATCTTTATCTAACAATATTGTTGATTTTGTGTTAAATAGTGAATCATATACATTTGCTTGATTTTTAGCAGTAAATTGAGCCTTCCTTAGAGCAACTTGAAATCTTCTAGAATTAGAAGGGTTAACCATATTATAATCAAGTCTATTTATCCAACCATCATTATTTAAATCTGCCTCTTTAAAAGTTATATATTTAGCATTTTTGGGAAATGGCATAATTTTACTATTTATATTAATTTCTCCATCAATAATTGATATAGTATCTCTTGGGATACCAATACATCTTTTTACATATTTTTGAAATGGGTCACGTGGGTACTCAAACATTGCAACATCCCCATTTGACACTTCCTTAAATTGAGGTAATCTGATTGATGGAATATAAAATCCTAATCTAGTATATGGAACACCAAGCCAATTTGGAGTTCTCATACCATAAGTAAATTTGTTTCCAATTAATAAGTCTCCAACTAAAATTTCATTCTCCATTGAACCTGTTGGCACAACATAGATTTCAATTAATGAAGATTTAACTGTAAAGGCTACTATAATAAGTACAAATAATACCTTAGCTTCTTTTATATATTTATCAATTTTATTTTTCATTATTTTATGTTAATATGATTTTGCTGAAGCGCCTCTTCTACTATCTGCAGCACCAGAAAATATATAACCTTTTTGTTTATCTAAATCATCTAAATAGTCTATTTTAATACAGTTAGCTTCTCCTATACTTCTTCTATAGCTTAAATTATGACCCATGTTTTTGAGTGAATTTAATGTTTCTTTTGAAAAATTTAGTGGCTCAAAATAAACAATATCAGGTAACCATTGGTGATGAAATCTAGATTGCTCTACAGCATCCTTAATTGACATATTTTGATTTATAACATTTAATATAACCTGTGCTACGGTTGTTATGATAGTTGAACCTCCAGGTGATCCAACAACAAGAAAAAGTTCACCTTCTGGATTTTCAACAATAGTTGGAGACATAGAACTTAACATTCTTTTGTTAGGTTCGATTGAATTAAGAACATTTCCAACTAATCCATATTTGTTTGGATGACCAGGCTTGCTAGAGAAATCATCCATTTCATTATTTAATAAAAAACCTGAATCATCAACGACAATTCCATTTCCAAACCATCCATTAACAGTAGTAGTTACACTAACTGCGTTTCCCCATTTATCAACAACAGAGTAATGTGTAGTCTCTTCCGATTCATTATATATAATATTACCTTCTTTAACTTCGTTTGATTTTCTTGCATTTAATAAATCAACTTCGTTCCATCTTGAATTGTTATAATTATCAGAAATTAGTTCATCTATAGCAATATCATTAAAATCAGAGTCCCCTAAATATACTGACCTATCAGCATAAACATTTCTTTCTGCTTCTACAATAAGATGTATATAATCAGCTGAATGATATGTGATTGAGTCAAAATTTACATTTTCAAGCTGATTTAAAATTCCTGCTAATGCTACCCCTCCGGATGAAGGAGGTGGCATAGAATATACTTTATAACCATTATAATCAAATTCAATAGGAGCTCTTTCAATTGCTTTATAATTTTTTAAATCTTGTTCACTTATTATTCCACCAGTACGATCCATACATTTAACAATATTTTTTGCAGTTTCACCTTCATAAAACCCTTTGTAGCCATTAAAAGCAATCCGACGCAGAGTATTAGCTAGATCTGTTTGAATAAATGTTTCTCCAATTTTAAAATTAGTAGATTTAGTAAATATTTTTTTTGCCTCAATATCATTTGAAAGTAAATTTTTATAATATTCAGAATTTAAATATGAACAATTTAATGGATCTAAGTTAAAACCATATTGAGCAAGTTTAACGGATGGCCTTACAATATCAGCCCAATTTACAGAACCATACTTTTGATGAGCTAACCACATACCTGCTACTGAACCAGGAACTCCTGTAGCAAGCGATGTAGACCAACTTTTTCCAGGTATTACATTAAGACTATCATCTAGAAACATATCTTTACTAGCTTTTGAAGGAGCTTTTTCTCTAAAATCAATTGTAGATACTTTTCCATCTGAAGTCCTAATAACCATAAAACCTCCACCACCAATATTTCCAGCACCTGGATGTACAACAGCTAAAGCAAAAGAAACACCTATAGCTGCATCAATTGCATTCCCACCTTTCTTTAATATATCAATCCCCACATTAGATGCATATTCATTTGAGCTAACAACCATACCATTATAACCGATTGCATCAGGGAACTTTGATAATAGGACTGAATAGAATAAAGATATAAAAATAAATTTTCTAAATATCGTATAAATCATCTTTTTTAACATTTATTTTATGTCCATCTTTTTTTAATTCTAGTTCAATATTATAAATTCTTACTTTATTAAAATTTCCACTATTTAGATTTAAAATAAAATTTTTAATAGTGCTATCTAAATTAACTATATTAAGAGGAATTTTACTATTAATTGTTTTATTTCCAATTATAGCATTTACTGAAGAAAAAATTAAAATATTTTCTTTTATACTAACAATATCAAAATCTTCATTAAAAGAAATAATCTTAGCGTTTTTTTTAATCATTTTTTCAGCAACGATTTGACAGGATAACAACCTAATTTTTTTATTATCTTTAAAATATTTTAAAGTAGGTAAATATTCACTAATAGGTTTAAAAGATTTCCTATGAATTGGACATGCATTATTATCATAAATTGCTTTTAAATGAAACTTTGTTCCATAACCTTTATGTTTATCAAAATTATATTTAGGAAAAACTTTACTATATTCAACCATCATTTTATCTCTTGTTACTTTTGCAATTATTGATGCACATGCTATAGAATAAGATAAAGAATCACCTTTTATTATATTTTTTTGTTTAATATCTTTAATATCTGCGCGATTTCCGTCTATAAGTAGTAAATCAGGTTTTATCTTTAGATTTTTAATAGCT
This sequence comes from bacterium TMED6, assembly GCA_002167465.1. Classification (GTDB taxonomy): domain Bacteria; phylum Fidelibacterota; class Marinisomatia; order SCGC-AAA003-L08; family D37C17; genus TMED6. The sequence goes on along the minus strand of NHBL01000015.1, from coordinate 321 downwards.
TTTCTCATTGCAACATAGGTTGCTTGTAGTATATTAATAGAATCAATTTCGTTTTCATGGACAATTCCTATACCTACATCAACTACAGACTTTAAAATTTTATCATATAATAAAAACCTTTTTTTCTCTGATATTTTTTTAGAATCCTTTACACCTTCTATAAGGTTAGATGTACCACAATTTATAGCAACTGCAACCACTGGCCCTGCTAACGGGCCTCTTCCTGCTTCATCAATACCTACAATGTTTCGATATCCTTGTGAGGTAAACAATTTTTCATATTTTAAAATATCCATATAATAAATTTAAAAAATATTTATA
>NHBL01000014.1:3993-134995 GCA_002167465.1 bacterium TMED6 | reverse complement strand
TTTCAATGTTATCATTCATAGTTATATTGTCTTCCGCTTCTTTTTTAATTTTATAATATAATTTTTCATCATAATTATTCCATTGCTGAAAAGCAAAGTTTGATCTAAGTAAACCAGGAGCAATTTTATAAGCTATTAAAGCTGCCTCCAAAGCAATTGTTCCTGATCCGCACATAGTATCATAAAATGGTGATTTCATATCCCAATTTGATAGCATAACCAGACCTGCTGCAAGTGATTCATTTAAAGCCGCTTTATGAATTTTATTTCTATAACCTCTTTTATGTANTGAAACTCCAGAACTATCNCTATAAACTTTAAATTTATTATCATCTAAAAATATAGAAATTGTTATNTCTGGATNATTTTTNTTAATTGAAGGTCTGGTTAATTTCTTTTTTTTAATCTGNTCTACAATAGCATCTTTTATTTTTANGGTTGTAAAATTTTTATTTTCGAATTTTTTTGATGACCCTCTAGTTCGAATAATAAAAGTTTGCTTAATATTAATATATTCATGCCAAGGGTATTGATAAATATTTTGATATAAATCATCATCATTGTTAGCTTCAAATGTAAATAATTCAACTAATAGATGCATTCCAACTCTAGAATTTATATTTACATTATATAAACCTTCTAAGCTGCTTTCAAAATTAATACCTCCTTTTGCTTCACTNATAGAGCTAGCAAATGGAAACACCTCTTTTTTAGCCAGAGATTCTAATCCTCTCGGACAAGTTAGGTAACATTTATACATTATATCTTTACTTTATTAATGTGATTTTTTGAGTTTGAATTATTCCATTGAAAGAATATCTTACAAAATAAACTCCGTTTGAAAAATTTGATCCATCCCATATTAAATTGTAGTTTCCTGGCACATAATATGAATTAGCAAGTATACTTAATTTTTCTCCTTTAATGTTATAAACTTCAATTAGCACATCTGAAGATTCGTTCATACTCCAATACAGTTGAGTAGAAGGGTTAAAAGGATTAGGGTAAGGATTTAAAATAGAAAAGTCATCTTCAGAATTAATACCTAATGTGTTATTGTTAATATTTAATGAGATTGATGTTTTAAATTCATATTCAGCATATTCTGTTTCATTAGATAAAATAGTCAGTTCAAAATCATGGGTTCCAGAAGGAGTATTTTCAGATATCTGAATTATAAAAGGTGTCTCAATATTTAAATAAACATCTCCAGGGTTGATATTATCTGTTTCTTGATTGGCATTATCAATTATAAAATTTTCAGATAAAGTGTTTAAGGTTATTGTAGGGTTAGTTGCTGTTCCCCATTCAGGGTTATTATATAAAATAGTTGTCAAGTGTATTGTTTCCCCTGCATCTATTATACTATCATCTCCATCAATTATTTGATAATCAATCTCAGCTAGCTCTACTTTTGGAAANAAAGGTGTTGATAAAGCTCTTAATGCATCAACTCTGCCTTTTCCTATTTTTCCATCTAAATAATTTGAATTAACAGAGTATATAATTGGGTCAGATGTAGCTAAAATCATTGTTTCTAATTGTTCATTGTTCCAATTAGGATTAAAAGAACTTAATAGTCCAATAACACTTGCAGCAGCTGGACTAGCCATAGATGTTCCACTCCAATCATCATATGCATTGTTTTCATTGTTTGGATTAGTTTGAATTACAGTGCTTTCTATACCTTCACCAGGAGATGCTAAATCAACAGACTCATGATATGTAGCCCAATTTACTCTTTCAGAAGAATTTGTTGCAGTAACTGAAATAACATGTTCATAACTAGATGGGTAATGTGCAGCATCTTCATGATCATTACCTGATGCAGCCAGAATTACAGCATTGTAATCATTATGAGCAACATCAATTGTTGCTTGTTCAAAAATATTAAAACTACCTCCACCCCAGCTATTATTTATTATTGAAAAACCTCTATTTGTTCTATAAAAACCAACTTTAGCAGAATATAATATTCCATCATACCCATCAGTAATATATACTTCATTTTGATTGTCATCTGATACCTTAACACTTAAAATACTACAATCAAAACATGATGATGCAACACCTCGATTATTATTTGTTGTTGCACCTAAAATTCCAGCAACATGCGTTCCATGAGACCATCCCCATGTCCCTGGTGGCATAGGATCATTATCATCAATTCCATTTAATCCAGCTGGGTCCCAGCCTATTAAATCATCAATATAAGTATTAGGGTTGTTATCCCAATCATCGTCATCAATATTATTTAAATCATCTGGATCAAAAACCCATTGACCATTTATAAACTCTAATGTTCTACCATCACCATCTGCATCTTCACCTAAATTTTGCCAAATATTACCTATCAAGTCTGTATGATTCCAATCAACTCCAGTATCTACTGATGCTAATAAAATATCTTTACTTCCTGGAAATTCACCACCATTAATATCCCAAAAATCCCATGCATGGTCNGACTGAATTTTTGGAATAAACCATTGTTGATTATATCGCGTATCGTTTGGTTGATATGATGGAACTCTGATGTAATCATATTCTACATCNTATATAAAAGACATTTTTTTTAATTTATTTTTAATCTCTGAAATATTAATCCTAGTTGAATTATGAAATGAGACTTTATAAATACGGTTTAAATATATATCTCCACTATGATCATCCTCCGTTGCCGATTTCAACCAGGGTTTAATTGTGTATTGACCNAAAGTAGAAGTAAAAAAATCATCTAAAATTTTACCATTTTCTGATCTAGATAATTCATTGTTTTGATTTAAAATTAAATTTGTATCATTTTTCTTAATACAAAATAATAAAGAATTATTATGTATATTTGAAGATTCAGATAAAATAAAGTTAAAAAGTAAAGAGATTACTATAATATATTTTTTCATATCTGTTATCATTTCATTAATAAAACTTTTTGATTAGAAACTAAATTATTGCTATTACAACTTATAATATAAATACCTGTAGGAAAGTTGTTAGCATCCCAACTAAATGTATGATTCCCAAACCCTAAAATACCATTATAAATATTATCAATTTTATTTCCCCTTAAATCATANATATTTATATTAATATTTTCTGTTTCTAATAATTGTATATCAAAATTAACTAAAGGATTGAANGGGTTTGGATAAATNTTAGAAATTCCAAATTCTAAATCTATCATTGAATCATCAATAGCTAATTCCGAGTCCTCTACAATTACAGTTCCAACCATACCTTGTTGTTCATGGTTACCTACACTACAAAAATAATTGTATTCACCTGGCTCATTAAAAGTAATTTCACCAATTGTGCAAGGGCTTGAACATGCATCTAAACTAAATGAACCATCATAAGCTACCACATCATGAAAACCACTTATATTATCCCATATAACCGTATCACCAGTATTAATAATTAAAGTACTTGGACTATAATAAAATGTACCCGCTTCAACTGTATGCATTGTACTGTTTGAAGTTAATTCTATTGAAGAGCAACTGTCACCAGGTACTAAAATTTCATTTCCATTAATATCTTTAAAAATATGGTCACTTATGCATACTTCAGTTGTGCCTGAATTATTAAAAGTAAAATTAAGATTAGTTAACAAACCCTCACCAATAGGAATAGTACTTCCAGAAATAGATGTTCCAATAACTTGACCATCAGGTGAAACTGATACTATGAAATCATTTTCTTCAGCTATACCCCCATAAGCATTAGATAANGTGATTAAGTTTAAATTGTCTGATACTTTAAATTCAAATTGTGCTATCTCAGCAGAATTAAATGACATAATTCCAAGTGATTCATATGATGTATTACCAAAATAGATGTCTGCTAAACCATAAAAGCAACTTCCATCATCCATATTTGCATCAGAATTATAATTTTCTGCATCTGGATCAGTACATCCCTGAATGATTAAAGAACCATCATATGTACCATCTACAAACATTGCTCCTGTATCATCAGGATCGAGCCATTCTTTCACATCATTCCAAGCTCGATCAAATTTTCCATATAAATCATAGCTACCATCATCACCACAAGGTAAATCAGGGCCGCCTGTTAAAACACCTATTAATCTAAAATTTTCATCATACAATGGGCATCCAGAAGATCCACCTTGCGTCCCACCATTATCCCAAAAAACTCTCCAATGAGTATTAGGGTTGCCTTGGTTCCATGAAGCAGAGTATGCAATATCATCATCAAAATTAATTCTTTTAGGTGACCCACCTGGATGATGAATTGCACACGAAACAACAGAATTTTCAGTTGATCGATTCCATCCTGCATAAAATATTTCCCAAGAATTCCATACATCATCAGGAACATTTCCCCCTGTAATTTTAAGCAATGTCCAATCAGAATCATCAATACTATTTGATGTTGCTAATTGTTGAGCGCCATATAAGCTAATACCAGCAGACCCATTATCAGAAGCACAACTATAAGCACCGTAGTTGAAATAAAATCTAAATGTACTTGGATTTTCTCCATTTGTACAATGCCAAGCCGTCATATAATATTTAGATAAGTCATAACTAGTATTGTTTATCATTGAGCCACTACATATAAATCCGCCCATATCTAACCATGATGTAGCATTTATAACCATTTCATAAGGTTCAACACCAGAACATAACTCACCGTTTCCATGGGTGTTAGTTGCACAAATTCTATCATTATCATTTTGTTCACCTTCATATAAATTCATAATATCTCTATAGTCATGAATTATTTCTGATAAATAAATTTCGCCTTCAAATTCAGCATTTTCTGGTTCATAATATTCTAATATAATAGTATCACCTTTTAGTAATGGAGTGGAAAATAGATAATCTGATTGATTATTTATTGCAGAATACGCACCATGAATTATAGTTTTGTTTAAATTATATACATAAAACTCTGAACCTGGAGGCAAATTAAAATAATCATATTCAATTCCAATAGAATATGCATATTTTGACTGTATTTCTAATCTCCAAATCTTTGAACCATCCTCTAAAGTTTCCCAAGTTCCAGAATTATTTAAACTAAAATCAACATCAAATATTTTTCCATATCTAAAAGGAGTCCCAGGTAAAGCATTAGAATCTTCAATTAACAATTGGTCCACATTAACTGCAGGCATGATTGTTTTTTCAACTCTATTTTGGGTAGAGTTAGTGAAACTTTTTGGAATACCTTCTATTGTAGTTTGACAAAATACAAATCCAAAAATAAATAACATTTGAATCACTCTCATAAAATCTCCTATAAATCTTAAAAACAATCTAGTTTTTAATTTACTATTTTTTTGTGACTTATCTTACTAAAACACCTTGACCTAAAATCAAATCAATTAATAACACTGTATCCAAAACATTTATTGCACCATCTAGATTAATATCTGCTTCTAAATTGGACGGATAAGAATTAATAATCATACCAATTAATAAAACAACATCTTGAACATTGATAGTTTGATCNTAGTTTATATCTCCTAAACTAGATTGATACCCTANTTGAACNGANAAAGGAATGCTNATNGTNCCAGTAGCATTAGATTCAATATGAAAATATGTTTCATAATAACCAATATCCATTTGATTGCCATTTATTTCAATTATATGACTTTCAGATTGCTGATCACTCAATACATTTGATAAATCATTTTGACTATCAATACTTGCCCATAAAGGAGACTGTTGAAATGAAACTCCTAAAAAATTATGTACGTATGTATCATTGTATATGATTTGCTGTCCAATAGTTCCATTTTCATTTTGTATACCAATTGTTGCGCTGGTTCTATCTCCTGACATCGATGCATAGTTAATATCAATATGTCCATTCTTATATAAAACTATTTGAAAAGAATATGGAGAATCATCACCCCATTGTGTAATATCAGTATATGAAATGACTAGTCTTTCGCCATTAGAAAAATATTTTACTCTACCAGACATATCTGGTGAAGATTCTGAATTAATTGGNTTTAAATCATCCCAAAAAGCAAATATAGCAGGACTAGGAGCACTTTCATTTGGAATAGAAAGATTTTCATAGCCAGGATTGTCATCTCCAAATCCTATCCACCCATTTGGACTAATTATAAAATCAGAATATTGATTATCATAAAATGGAAACTCGAANCCTATATTGAAAGGGCCTACTGAAAAATCATTATCTTCGAACCAAACTTGATTACCAAAGTCACCAATATTTACCCAATAATAGCTATCTGAATCACTAAAATCAGAATCAATCCAATAATAATCAGCTGAATCTGGCACACTAAATGATTGTGAAAATGGGGAGTTATAAATATTATAATTTAATATTGATTCTGTTTCTCCTAAATTGGAAATAACTAAATTATCATACTGAATATCATTTTCAAGCATTAAAATATTATAATTTAAATTACTATAACTAATTTCTGGATCTGGTGAATTTATAACACCAATTCCATCTAAAGTTAAAATTCCAGAATTATTAGGATCTAACCATTCTTTTAGACCTAAATCCCATGAGTGTGATAACTTACCATAATAATCATTTACAGGATTGTCACATGATGATTCTCCGCCATGTAATTGACCTACAATATGTTTATTATTGTTATATAAAGGTGCTCCATATGAACCAGGCTCAGTAATGCCTACTTCCCATTCACTAATTCGCCAATGAGAATTATCATTGAAAAACCAACCATCAGAAATTGCTGTACCTGTATGTTGAGATATTTTTTTTATATCCCCTACGGGGTGATGAATTGTTGTACAATTAGATGGATTATTACCTGATACATCCCATCCAGAAAAGTATATATCATACTCTTCAGGGGGCGTTTCATCTAATCTTAATAAAGCAAAATCAGATTCATAATTATTGGATAAAAGTGTTGCTCCTGATATTGTTTGATTTGTTAGACCATCTTGGCTATTGCAAGAAGGACTTTCATAATTAAACATAAAAATCCAATCTTCATGCCCCCCCAAACAAGTTTCAGATGTTAAAAAATATAGTGCTAAATCCTCATTAGTATTATTAATCATAGCACCTGAGCATAATCGAGTTCCTCCATCTGTTATTGTTAATACTACAGAGCTAATTTCATCATTCCAAGATTGAAATTCAGAGCAATTGACATTATTATTACAATCTTCTGAATCTTCATAACCTCTAAAAATATTTTTATATCCGTTAATAATACTAGAGATATTTATAATACTTGGCTTAGAAAATGCAGGCTCATAAAATTCTAAGATAACTACATTTCCTNATANAGGGCTTGTAGAAAAACGTTTATGANNTTTATTATTTNTATCNGTAAAAGCTCCTATAATNTGGGANAAATTNTGATTATAAATATATAATTNAGNNCCTTCNGATAAANCAAAATTATTGAAAATAAAATTAATTGAATAAGCATCCTCNGATTCAATTTGTAATCTATANANNTTGTCACCATTNTCTAGTATTTCATATNNTGCATTTTCAAAAAAATTAATNTCAACATCAAAATTATGACCAAATTTATANGGTAATTTNTTTTNATNATCANGATTTTTTTCTNCTTCTAGTTGTTTAAAATTTAAATTTTTNGTTTTAAAAANTGGAATATCATAAGATAACTCATGTNTGAAAATTTGAGGTTCAGANTCTANAGTNANTTGAGTAAATATAATNCTCAAAAAAAATATAATNCCGTATTTTAAAATATAATTTTTCATCAATTGTTTGTTTAATTATCTATCTAAATATATTATTTAACTTGAAATTAAGTTTATTATTATTTTATTACAAAATGTAATGAACAATATAATTGAAATTTCGNATACTTTGTTAGTAAGCAAATTTTAATAATTGTTTATATTTTACATAATGAATTACATACTTATATTAATTTTATCNTTTATAATCCATGCNCAGGAATGGAACTATTCTGCTGATATTTTAGAAAAAAAGCAGGAGAANGGAAAAGATGTCAGAATTTTTAAATCAACTTCANTAGGTAATAAACAGGTAATTATATATAANGATACAATCTCAATTTATACAAATCAAGCAAAGCAATACGTAGANAATAAAGANTTACATCTTTTAGGNNCTGTNACAATGATAAATGGAAANGATAGTTTGANGTGTNAAAATATGATTTTTTGGTATGATATTGATTCTTTACATGCTTTTGGAAATGTTANTTTTAAATTTAAAAATAANTATGTNCAGACAGATTCATTAATATACCTTAAAACTAATGGNTTTAGNGGNTATTCATTTACAGCTAAAAATAATTCTAAATTTTTTGATCCAAAATATGTAATNNATGCGGAATTAATGAGTTATAATGATTATTCTCAAAATATGATATTAAATAATCAAGTAGTGATNAAATCTGAAAAACAAGGTGCTAAAGGAAATTATATAAATGTTGAATTTAAAGATTCATTNATTAAAAATATGATTATAAAAGANAATGCATANATGTATAATAANCATTATGCAACNGTTAANGATAANTATCAACTATTCAAAGATGAAATTAATGGANGCATAATTAANGCNAACTTTAAAAATGAATTTTTAAATAATATTGATATTTATGGNATGGCTGAAAGTAAATATTATATAGTAAATGATACATCNTTACTAATGGGATTNAATGAAGCTACTGGTGATACAATGAACTTTANATANAATCTANAAANTTTAGAAAATATATATATNAAAGGGGATGCTAGAGGTATTTTNGTTCCAGAAAAAGGNCAAACCAANCTTGATTCNTCATTAATTTATCAAGCACATTCTATTAATTATGATGTTAAAAATGAAATGACNTTTCTNNANNATGNTGTAAATATTAAATATCAAACNACAGAATTAACTTCAAATATTGTTGATGTTAATTGGATAAATAATATGTTATATGCCTATTCTCACGATAGTAGTTATGCAAAAATATCCAGTCAGAATCAAAAACCTATGATTGGTCAAAATTTAGAATTTGATTTAATAAATAAGAGAGGAATNATTAGTTTAGGTGAAACAAAAGTTAGNGATGGNATTTATAAGTCTAATATTATTTATAGAGAAGAACCTAATATTTATCATATGAATAAAAGTATTTATACTACATGTGACCACGAACATCCACATTATTATTTTAAAAGTCCTAAAATGAAAATGATTCAAGGGGAACGAATCATTACGAAACCTTTATTTTTGTATATATTTGATATTCCAGTAATTGGGCTACCTTTTGCAATTCTTCCAAGTACAAGTGGAGGAAGGCAGTCAGGTTGGTTAATGCCTTCTTTTGGTGTTTCTAATAGTAATGGTACTTTTTTTCAAAAATTAGGTTATTATTGGGCACCTAATGATTTTTTTGATAGTAAAATTTTAATGGACTTTTATGATCAGGATAGAATTGAATTAAATACAATATTTAGGTACGTTAAAAGATATAATTATAATGGAAATATTTCTTCAACTTATAAGAGAAAATTAAATGGATCTAATGATATCAATGATTTATTTACAAATAAATCTATTCAAAATTTTGATATTAAATGGGTACATAATCATCAAATTGATTATACACAAAATCTAAATATTAATTGGGTATATGTCACAAGTAGTGATTTTTATAATGATAGTTATGATTTAAATACTAGAACGCAACAAAAATTAGAATCTTCAGCTGGATATAGTAAAGTATGGTCGGCATATAATAATAGAATTTCCGTTTCACTATCTGAGAGCTATGATTTAAATAGACAAGAAGATTTGCCAGAGTGTATTGATTTAAATCAGGATGGAACATGTGAAAATCAAGAAATATTTTATAAAACCAGGGTGTTGCCAAATATGAGATTTTCTCACTCTAATTCAAAATTATTTGGTGATGGAGATAAATGGTATAATTCAGTTTATTATAATTTTTCATCGCAATATAAAGGTTATCAAAAAATAGGTAATTCATATACTGAATTTTATAATAACAATGAATCACTAGAATGGGNCCAAAAAGATACAATGGTTTATAATAATAGTATTAATCATAGTACAAGTTTATCTGTGCCTATAAAATTATTTAGTTGGCTGAATCTTAATCCGTCATTGAATTTAAACGAAGGGTGGATTTTTAAACATAATGAAAATGGTCAAGAAAAAGAAGGATTTAAAAGGAGATTAACTGGTAATTTTAATTTATCTTCAAGTACAACTATATATGGACTTTTTGCAATAAATCAATTTAATATTAATTCATTAAGACATGTTTTAACTCCGACTATAAGTTTTAATTATACTCCTGATTTTTCTAAAAAGATATTTGGAATAGATTTAGGTTATTTTGATAGTAATGGAAATGATTATTTTAGTAATTCAATGATTGGATCAACACCAACAAACGAAGTAANAAAAATTAATTTNAATCTTACAAATAACTTTCAAGTAAAATTAAATGATTCAACTCAAACAAAAATAGATTTTTTAAGGTTAAATATCAGTACAGGTTATAATTTTATGGCTGATGAATTTAAATTAGATATTATTAAATCAAGATTTAATTTTACTNCAGCAGAAAAGTTTCAGTTTGACTTTACTATGTTTCATGAGCCTTACTTATTAGATGAAAATTTAAATAGATTAAATACATATGCAAAAATACCAACCTTAACATATCTTCAAGGGTCAACAGACTTATCTTTATTTGGTAAACAAAAAATTGTTAAAGATAATAATGAGATTATAGATAGTTTAGACCAAGATGAAAAAAATCAACTTTATAATTCAAATAAATTTTTTGAACCTGAAATAGATGCAAATAATTTATGGACTTTAGATTTGAGGCTCGGCGCAAAATTACAAAAGTCTCTAGTTGAAACATCGCAAAACTCTTATAAAATTGGTTGGGATAAAACAGTNTGGATTCAACCAATTCTAAAATTAAANTTGACTGACAAATGGAAAATGACATANGCAGGTCAAATTGATATGATTAANAATCAAATTGTNAGTCATAATATGTATCTTTANAGAACACTTCANTGTTGGGAATTTGGTTTTAAATGGTGGCCNTCTGGTAATGGNAGTGGATTTTTATTAAATATTAGAGTAAAAAGTCCTGACTTGAAAGATATAAAANTAAAATCAAGTGGCGGAAGATTGTTTGGACTATAATAATTATACTTAATATCTTTCATTATATATATATTTAGGAGTCTGGAAAAATACTATGATAAAGAATATAAAAGGCACAAAAGATTTACTTCCTGATATAACCTACAATATTAAAGATATTGAAAATCATATTTGTAGGTTTATGTATCTTCATGGATATGGAGAAATTAGAACCCCCATTTTTGAATCAACAGAACTATTTACTAGAAGTGTNGGTGAAGATACAGATATTGTAAATAAAGAAATGTATACATGGGAAGACCAAAATGGACAAAGCTTAACTCTCAGACCTGAAATGACAGCATCGGTAGTAAGGGCTTACATTCAAAAACAGCTTTGGAAAAGTGAACCTATATCTAAATTTTATTACATGGGGCCATCTTTTAGAAGAGAACGACCTCAAAAAGGTAGATTAAGGCAATTTCATCAATTTGGTGTTGAAGCTATAGGTTCAATTAATCCAGAGCAAGATGCAGAAGTAATATCAATAGCATATAATATTTATCAAATGTTTGGAATTAAAGAGCTTTCAATTAAAATTAATACATTAGGAAGTAATAATGCTCGTGAAAAATATGTTTCAGACTTAAAAAAATCATTGTCTAAATTCAAATCTATTTTTAATGAAAATGAATACATTAGATTAGAAAAAAATCCTCTTAGAATATTAGACTCAAAGAATAAAGATATTAAAGAATTAACAAGAAAACATGCTCCAAATATTATAGATTATATATCAGATGATGACAGACAACATTTTATGAAGGTGCTTAATATTTTAGATGCAATGGAAATTCCATACTTACATGATAATCATTTAGTTAGAGGTTTAGATTATTATAATAGAACTGTCTTTGAAGTTATTTCAAAAAAATTAGGAGGTCAAGACGCTTTATGTGGCGGTGGAAGGTATGATAATTTAATTAATCAACTTGGTGGCTCAAATATTCCAGCAATGGGTTTTGCAGCAGGTATGGAAAGATTATTATTGTCAATGGATTTAGAAGCTAATCAAAATACTCAAACAGATATTTATATTATAAATCTTGAACAAGATTTAATTAACAATTCAATGAAATTAGCTGATGACATACGAAAAAATCTTGGAGTGGCGGTATATGTAGATTCCTTAAGAAGGAGCCTTAAATCACAATTAAGACATGCAAATAAAATAGATTCAAAATTTACTATTATTATGGACTCTAACACTATAAATGATAATACGGTTATGATAAAAAATATGAATGAAAAACAACAAGATTCAATTAAAATAGATAAAGTAATTTCATTTTTTGAATCTGAATAATTAAATATATTAAATTTAAAAATCATTTAAATCTTAATTAAAAGGGATATTATTTATGAAAATTGTTTCTTGGAATGTNAACGGAATAAGAGCAGTTTTAAAAAAAGGTTTTTTAGATTTTGTNGAAAAAANAAATCCAGATATNATTTGTTTACAAGAAACAAAAGCANATCCAGAGCAAGTAGATTTAGATTTAGATAATTATCCGTATAAATACTGGAATAGCGCTGAAAAAAAAGGTTATTCTGGAACTGCTATATTTTCGAAAAATAAACCTNTNTCAATAAATAANGATTTAGGAATAATAAAACATGATAATGANGGTCGNGTTATATGNATGGAATTAAAAAATTATTATTTAATTACNGTNTATACTCCAAATTCAAAAAGAGATTTAAGTAGATTAGATTACAGAGCAAATGAATGGGATGTTGATTTTTTAAAATATTTNAAAGAATTAGAAAAAAATAAACCTNTTATTTTNTGTGGNGATTTAAATGTTGCTCACAAAGAGATTGATTTAAAAAANCCCAAAACCAATAAAAAAAATGCTGGATTNACAATTGAAGAACGAAAAGGNTTTGATAATTATATTCAAGAAGGTTTTATAGANACATTTAGAATNTTTAATNNAGANCCTAACCATTATACTTGGTGGAGCTATATGTTTAATTCNAGAAGTAAAAATGTAGGTTGGAGAATTGATTANTTTTGTATTTCTGAAAATATTAAAAATAAATTAAAAAGTTCTATTATTTTNCCTGANNTAATGGGNTCNGANCATGCTCCTNTTTTGATAGAAATTGATGAATAAATGATTTCAAAAAAAGAGATTAAATATTTAGCNTCNTTAAAACAAAAAAAATTTAGATTACTANATAATGAGTTTGTNGTTGANGGTGAAAAAATAATTTTAGATGCAATAAAACATAAACAGNNNATCACAAAAATAATTTACTCAAAAAAAANTAAAAACTTNGANATAATTAGAAAATATGGAAATGATTTAAAAGTTGATTTATGCTTATGNACAGAAAAAGATGCTGAAAGNATTTCTGATACAAAAAATTCACAACAAATATTTGCNCTAATTCNATATAATNCTATAGCNGATATAAAGACTTTAAAANCTCATCAANAACCNTTTATTATATTTGATGGTATTTCNGACCCTGGAAATATGGGAACTATATTAAGAACATGCAGTTGGTTTGGTTGTTATAATATAATTTTAACAAAGCATAGNGTTGAATTATATAACNCAAAAGCTGTTAGGTCAGGTATGGGTGCACACTTTCATATGAAAAATATATTTAANGGTTCTATTGAAGATATAAANAATTTNTTAATTAAAAATAAATATGAAATTTATNTAGCTGANTTAAAAGGCAAAAATATTGAAACTCTTAAATCAACAAACNATAATTGGTCATTAATTTTAGGAAATGAAAGTAAAGGAATATCTNAAGAATTTAAAAAAAANGCTAAACAAATTCATATTCCAGGNAAAGGGAAAATGGAAAGTTTAAATGTTGCAGAAGCGGCATCTATTGTAATACATTACTTGAGCAAAAAATAGAATAAAATTGATTTAAAAAATAGAAGAAGAAATCTTATGATACATGAAAATATTTTATCTACAATTGGTAAAACACCNATAATAAAATTAAATAAAATTGCNCCAGANCTAAAATGTAACCTTTATGTTAAATGTGAATTATTTAACCCTGGNGGATCTGTCAAAGATCGTATTGGTTATAATATGGTANTTGAAGCAGAAAAAGAAGGCAGAATAAAGCCTGGAGATACATTAATTGAACCAACATCTGGAAATACTGGCATTGGTTTAGCTCTTGCTGCAGCAGTAATGGGCTATAAAATGATTATCACAATGCCTAAAAAAATGAGTCAAGAAAAAGAAGATGTTTTAAAAGCACTAGGAGCANAAGTAATTAGAACNAGAACAGAAGCGGCATTTGATGAGCCTGATAGCTTAATAGGNGTTGCAAAAAAATTAAACAAAGAAATTCCAAACTCACATATTTTAGATCAATATGCAAATGATAATAATCCTAATGCACACTATAAATATACAGCTCAAGAGATNATTGATGATTTTCCAGATGGNTTAGATATGATTGTATGTGGTGTTGGTACAGGTGGAACAATAACTGGATTAGCTAAAAGNCTTAAAGAGCATTTTCCTAATATAAAAGTTATNGGTGCTGATCCTTATGGTTCTATNCTAGGTGGTGGTGANGAAGTTTACCCTTATCAAGTTGAAGGNATTGGATATGATTTTTTTCCTGATGTTTTAGATAATAATTTAGTAGATAAATATATAAAAGTAAATGATGANGACTCATTTAGTACAGCTAGAAATTTAATNAAAATGGAAGGATTGTTAATTGGTGGGTCATGTGGTACAGCAACATGGGCTGGAATTCAAGCTGCTAAAGAATTAAATGAAAATCAAAAATGTTTAGTTATGTTACCTGATTCTATTAGAAACTATTTAAGTAAATTTGTTAATGATGAATGGATGAAAGAGCACAACTTCAAGGAAAANTAAAATAGCAGGTTTTGATAATAANCTGCTACTTTATATCACAAACTTTTATACTATAAAATATGTTAATCTTTTATANCATATCAACACTGTTANTATTAATATATTTTACTTCAATANTATTTTATATAATTGGAAATTTAAAAGAAAANTCTTNTTATNAAAANAATTTANTTCAANCTGTATCTGTAATTGTTGCTGTTAAAAATGGTGAACAATCTCTNCCTAAAATATTAAATGATTTAGAAAANCAAAATCATANTGGAATGAAAGAATTCATAATTGTTGATGANNATTCAAAAGATNATTCAAAAAAAATAATTATGNAATTTGNAGCTAAAAATAATAATNTTAAATATGTATCTTCANATGAAGGNNATCCCAANCTTAGTTATAAGAAAAAAGCACTTGANGCAGGGATNAAAAATGCAAATTTTGATATTCTTTTNTTTACAGATGTAGATTGNAGATTAAAACAAACATGGATTCAGTCAATGNNTCAACTATTTGANTCTAATACTGATTATATAATAGGTGTGTCTATTATAGATAAGNCACTTAATTTAGTTACATGCTTTCAAAAAATAGATTTAATGATGTTATTTAATGTTGCTAGAGGAATGTGTAAATTAAACAAACCATTTGCCTGCATTGGACAAAATCAAGCCTATCGAAAAACTCTATATAATAAAATAGGTTTTCTAAAAATTTCTGATTCAATACAAGGAGATGATACACTTTTTTTACAATTATGTATGAATGAAAAAATAAAAGTTAAATTTAATGATAATCCAGAATCATTTGTTAATTCAAGAATTGAAAACAAAATTTCATTATTAATTAAACAACGAATAAGATGGGCTGCAGATTTAAAAGTGATGTGGAACTATAATAAATTTTTATATGTATTAAGTCTATCTACTTTTTTTACTAATATGTTAATCATCTTATTAATATTAGATACTTTAATTATAAATGTATTTAATAATCTTGAATTATTATTTTTAATTTTAATNCTTAAACTAATATTAGAGTTTTTATTATTTNTTATAGGTAATGTTAAAATGAAGCTTAGAAGTAATTATTTTGCTTTTATTTTTTGGTTTATTTTTGAAATACCTTATGTAGTATTTATGGGACTAGGAAGCTTCTTCATNCAATTTATNAGTTGGAGAGGTCAAAATTAATGATTTCTTTTATAATCTATATAACAATTTTTCTNTATTTAATCTACATGATATGGATTACAGAACCACTTTTTTCAAAAAAAAAATATAACTTATCTACAAAAAAACAATCTAGGATCTCAATAATAATATCAGCAAAAAATGAATCTAATAATATTAAAGCACTATTTAAGGGGCTAAAACAACAAACATATCCTACTGATAAGTATGATATTATAATTGCAAATGATAANTCTTCAGATGATACNNTAGAACAATTAATGACTTTNAAAAAANATATNACCAATCTTGAANTAATTAATATAGTTAATACACCTCAAAATTGGTCTTCTAAGAAATGGGCATTAAATCAATGTATAAATAAAGCACAAGGTGATATAATTATTCAAACAGATGCTGATTGTTTACATAAAAAAANATGGATTGAAAGTATAGAAAAATATTTTTATAATGAAAATGTTGGGTTTGTAGCTGGGCCATCATATATTGGATTTAAAAATAATTTTGTGAATGAATTACTTAAACTTGAAAGTATANCTCAAGAAAGTTTTTCATATGCTAACTCAAAAAGGCAACTTTTTTTATCNTGCACTGCGCGAAATATTGCATACAGAAAAAAAGTNTTTAATGAAGTAGGTGGNTATGATGATATTTCACATATNAACTCTGGNGATGATGATTTAATGCTACATAAAATNGCAACTCAAACTAAATGGGAAATAAAATATATATCAGANAGTAATGCTATAGTAAAATCAGATATTCCAAAAACTATTAAATCTNTATATTTACANAGATTAAGATATGCCTCAAAAGGNTTGTTATATTATAATTTATCAACGCCAAACGAAGTTAAAATTATTTTACCATTTCTTTATTTTGTAAACTTAATGTGTGGAATTTCAATAATACAATTTATTAGTACACAAATGATTTTTTGGTTGATACCTTTAATAATAAAATCAATTGCTGAAATTATNTTAATNAGTAAATATATGTCAAAAATANAAATCAATTTTAAACTTCTATATTTTTTAGTNTTAATGGTAGTTCATCCATTTTATATAATTATTTTTGGAGGGCTTGCTCCNTTTTTAAAGGTCCAATGGAAATGAAAAGTAATTTTATAATAATATTTATAATAAGTGTTGNNNTACCCTTAACTAAAGAATATAANGTCAATTTATATGGAATACCTATGGCANATGTTTTAATTACAGAAGATNAAATATNTTATAATAATAATAAGTCTATAAAAATAACTTATAAAACAAANACTAANAAATTAACTTCAAAAATTTTTAAAATNGATAATATCTANGAAACAATAATAGATGAACAGTCATTGAGAATACTTTCATTTAAAAAAACTACTTTTCAACCAAATGTAACNAATANTCTTTATACTACTTTAATTAATGACACAGTTAAGTATTTTAATACAAATACAATATTACCGAAAAATACNTTTAATATTTTTTCATTACTATATTATTTAAGTAATACTGAATTTGATTTGATTAATAATAATGTATTAGTGGAACGAGAAGGACTTTTATATAATTGTGAAATTTCTAAAGTTAAAAAAAATAATAATATAGAAATAAAATTAGAATTAGATTTAATAAATAATAAAAGTAACGCTATTGTTGAACATACTGATATTTTTACTTGGGCACTTTTTAAAGAAGANAGTNAAAATAGTTTNTTAATAAAAGATAGAGAAATCAAATCATGTAATTTTAAATCTGGTTTAACTAATTTAAAATCTTCTATAAAATAAGAAGGCTCTCCATAAATGAAGAGCCTTCTTGACAAGTTTTTCCCAAAGGAGAAATTTTACAATTTAAATCCCCCCAGGACTTATCTTATTCCTTACTTAATAGCTTTATACCACGAAACTATTAAGACCAAGGCTACTAACCCAGCTAAACCTTCTTGACCTAATTTAGTCATAATTTCACCTATATTTCCAATTACACCAAAGTAATCNTCAAATAAGATCCCTACAACTACTCCTAAAGTTACTANCACTTTAAGTAGATCTACGAAAGTCGATATCCAGCTAGTTAGTTCTGCTACTACTTTTTTCATATTACTCCTTCTAAATTAATAGTTATAGGATTTATTTCATCCAAGAAGCAAGTAGAAGCAATGTTAATAGACCAGTTAAGCCACCATTTAAGAATTTGCTTACTAGTGCCATTGTACCATCAAGGCCGTTCCAAGGAACCGCGAATAAGATAGCTGCAAAAACAGATGCAACAACTAGGCCTTTGAAAAGAGCGATTAGCGATTGTGCTACATCACCTACAACAGTTGCCATGTTCTTCATTGTTTTTCTCCTTTTAGTTATTAAAAAAAACCGGGAGAGGAACAATTCCTCCACCCGGAGCATAATTTAACAACAAAATATTATTTAAAACAAGATTTTATTTAAAGTAATACTTTAGGGTTAACTTCTTCTTGAGTTTAATTTTGCTAGTAATCTTAATATTTCTAAGTAAAGCCAAATAAGGGTAACNAATAATCCAAATACACCGTACCATTCCATNTATTTTGGTGCACCTACCTCTGANGCCTCCTCTATAAAATCAAAATCTAAAACTAAATTAAGTGAAGCAATTATCACAACAAATAAACTAAAGCCAATACTCATTAAACTACTATTTTGAGGATTCATAATTGGNAAGCCAGCNCCAAAAAAACTCATTATNAAACTTATTAAATAAACTANAAATATACCTCCAGTTGCTGCAAATAAACCTAATTTGAAATTTTCTGTCGGTTTTATTATTCTAGTTTTATAAGCAAATANTAATGATCCAAAAATTCCAAATGTTAAAAAAATTGCTTGTTGAACAATACCTGTATACATNCTTGCATAAATATAAGAGATGCCNCCNAGTGCTAATCCTTCAAANACTGCATATAAAGGAACTGTATATGGAGCCCACTCTTTTTTAAAGATNGTTACTANAGCTAATATAAATCCTACTATAAATCCAAACCANACAAAACCTGTATTAGCNTTTGNAAAAGAATAGCTTGCACTGGCAAATAGTAATATAAGAGCAATAATAGTTTTATTTACAGTACCCTCCAAAGTCATTCTATTACTTTGAGAAAAATCCATATTTTTAAAAGTATTTTTTGATAATGCGGGATTACCGCTTCTTAAAGATAAGTGTCTATTCATTTTTTATGTTCTCCTTATATTTTTGATAAAAGTTCTATTAATAACAATTTAAATTTTTGATTATATTTTATAGAATTATCAAGTACAGTTTGGTGATCTAAATTATCGTTTGTTAATCCAATAGCATAATTTGACATTAATGATANTACTAAAAGGTTNAGGTTTAATTTTTTACTCATAATTACTTCAGGGACTGTCGACATACCTACAGCATTAACACCATGATTTTTCATATTTTTTATTTCTGATCTTGTTTCATACATTGGTCCTAATACCCAACCATAGTTACCTTGTCTTAATTTTGGATTTATTTTTAAGGCTTGAAGTATTAAAGATTCACTATAAAATTTATTTCCTTTAATAACCTCAGGGTTTTGCGAATTATTTTTAAAAGTAAAATCATAATGGCCGGAAACAATCATTATGTCCCCTAAATTCCATGTACTTTGTAAACAACCAGCTGAATTTGTCAAAATAATATTTTTGCATCCTAATTCATTAAATACTTTGATAGGTAAACCAACTTCTTCTATTGTTAAACCCTCATAATAATGAAATCTTCCAACAGCTATTAATATGTTTTTATCTTTAAATTTTCCAAAATGGAAAGCACCATCGTGACCTTTCACTGTTGTATTAAAATATCCAGGTATATCTTCATAATTAATTACAATAGGATCTTCCAGAATATTTTTTATTTCAGATAAACCTGAACCCGTTACAACAGAAATATCAATATTATATTTAATATATTTTTTAATGTGATCTATAATTTTTTTCAATTATTTTAAACCTTTCGTTGCTAATTGCCCGCAACCAGCATTAATATCAACACCTTTACTCCATCTAACTAATATTCTAAAACCTTCATGCTCTTCATGAATAATTTTTAAAAAACTATTTATACTATTTTCACTGGGTCGAGAATATTCATTCCCAATAGAGTTAAAAGGTATAATATTTAATTTACACCCACTATTTTTTAATAATTTTGCTAATTGCTTAGCATCTTGATGAGTATCATTTATAGTATCAATTAATACATATTCAAAAGTAATGTTATTTCTATTATTTTCATTAAACTTTTTAGCTACTTTAATTAAATCTTTTATTGGCCATTTTTTATTAATTGGCATTAATTTATTTCTTGTTTCATCATTAGAAGCATTTAAAGAAATAGCTAAATTAAACTTTAATTTGTCATCAATAAATTTATTTATTTTAGGTATTATACCTGCTGTAGATATTGTAATTCTATTTGCTCCAAAATTTAAACCATTATCATCATTCATTAATTTAGCAGCATTAATTACATTGTTATAATTTAAAAATGGTTCGCCCATACCCATAAAAACAATATTTGTTATTGGATTATTGATTGTGTTTTTAATAAATAATAGTTGATCAATAATTTCACCCGCACTTAAATTACTAATAAATCCCATTTTTCCAGTTGCACAAAAATCACAATCAACACTACAGCCTACTTGTGATGATAAACATATTGTGTGTTTATCATCCTCAATCATACTAACAGATTCAATAAATTGATTAGTTTGTGTTTTAAATAAAAATTTGACTGTATTGTCACACTCAGATTTATCATGTAATGTTAAAGTATTTATAATTGTATTATCAATTAAAAATGATTTCAAATCATTTGAAATATTTTTCATACTTCTTATATCAAATGTACCATGTTTATACATCCAGTTATATATTTGTTGAGCCCTATATTTAGGAAATCCATTTTTAATAACAAATTCTTCAAGTTGATTAATAGTTTTTCCTTTGATTGTAAAATTCATATATACACTTTTATTAAGATATAATTTATTAAGTAAATTTATTGTTCATATTTAACATATTTGATACATTAAACACCAATCAATTTTAAGGAATATATGAATAACATTAAAGAAGTAGAAAACTTAACTAAATTAAAAAAAGATTTTAACAAAGAAATTTCTAAGGTAATTGTTGGCCAAGAAAATATAATTAACCAAATTTTTATTGCATTATTATGTAATGGTCATATTATTCTTGAAGGTGTTCCAGGTCTAGCAAAAACGTTATTAATTAATAGTGTAGCTAAAGCTTTAGCCTTAGATTTTAGCAGAATACAATTCACACCTGACTTAATGCCTTCTGATATTACTGGTACTGAGATTATACAGGAAAATAAAACTTCAGGAAAAAGGGAGTTTAAATTTTATAAGGGCCCTATATTTGGAAATATTATTTTAGCAGATGAAATTAATAGAACTCCCCCTAAAACTCAATCAGCATTATTACAAGCAATGCAAGAAAAAAATATTACAATTGGTAATGAAACTTATAAACTTAATAATCCTTTTTTTGTATTTGCAACTCAAAACCCAATAGAACAGGAAGGAACATATCCATTACCTGAAGCTCAGTTAGATCGTTTTATGTTTAATCTAATTATTAAGTATCCTAATGAAAATGAAGAAAATACAATTGTAAAAAATATGCATCAAATTATTAATACAGAAATTAAACCAATAATTAATTCTGAACAGTTAATCATTTTTCAAAATTTAGTAATTAATATGCCTGTTTCAGACCATGTGATTAATTTTGCTGTTAAATTTGTTCGATCTACTAGATTAGATAATAATTCAGATAAATCTATACAAAAATGGCTTAATTGGGGAGCAGGACCAAGAGCTAGTTCTATTTTAGTTTTGGCTGCAAAAGCGAATGCTTTAATGAATAATAGAACTACTCCTGAAATTGATGATATTAAATATGTGGTTAAACCTGTTTTACGTCATAGAATTATTCCAAACTTTAATGCAGAGGCAGATGGTATGTCATGTGATGATATATTAGAATATTTATTAAATAGTTTAGAATGAAAAATACTTATTTAAATCCAAATGTAATTAATCAAATTGACAGCTTATACTTACAAGCAAAGATGATTGTTGAGGGCTATATGTCAGGAATACATAAAAGTCCATACCATGGTTTTTCAATTGAATTTTCAGAACATAGAGCATACGGTGTTGGGGATGAAGTAAAAAATATTGATTGGAAACTATGGAGTAAAACTGATAAATATTATGTTAAAAGATTTGAAGAAGAAACAAATTTATTAGCACATATATTCTTAGATTCAAGTAAATCAATGCAATTTGCTTCTGATAAAATATCAAAATTTGAATACAGTAAGATGATTACTGCAATATTGAGCTATTTGATGATGCAACAAAAAGATGCATCAGGTTTAGTTGTATTTGATTCTGAAATTAAATCAACTATACCACCAAAAAATAATAAAGCACATTTAAATACAATATTATCAATTTTAGAAAAAACAAAAATTGGAAATGATACTAATATTAGTAAAGTACTTCATTTAGGTGCTGAAAAAATTAATAAAAAAGGATTGATTATTTTAATATCAGATTTATTAGATGATCCAAAGATGGTACTTGATAGCCTAAAACATTTTAAATATAATAATAATGACGTGTTAGTTTTTCATGTACTTGATCCAAAAGAAATAGATTTGGATTATAAAGAACGTACTATCTTTGAAGATTTAGAAACAGATGAAATCATTGAAACTGAACCGTGGCAAATTAACAAATCGTACAAAAGAGAAATTCAAAAAATGATTAATTATTATCAAACTGAATGCTTATTAAATAAAATTGATTATAATTTATTACTTACAAATCAGAATTTAGATTTAGCTTTATATCAATTTTTAATTAAAAGAAAAAAATTACTCTGATTCATCTAATTTTTTATTGATATCTTTAATAATACGATTGATTTCTTTTATTCTAGTTTTTAATTTTTTTGACTCTTCATAATAAATCTCAGACTCAACTTCATCTAGCTCTAACTCAGAACACATTAAAAAGTTTTCTCTAGCTTTTTTAGCCATATTTACACAATCTGAAAATTGTTCTTTAAGATTTTCTAATTCAAGTTCATTTAATGTATTCATATTAATTAGACCGTCACTTGCAGCTAAAAAAGTATCTCCTAGTATAGTTTGATAAACTGCACCAGCATTACGATATAAATCTATATTCTCAGGATCACTTTCAATTAATCTTTCACTTAATAATAGTGCTTCAGATTTTTTACCATTTCGAAATAAAATATCAAATAATCTACTCATATGTCCTGATAAATTTTCTGCAGATTCTTTATTATTCAATGCCACATCATATGCTTTTCTAAACATCTCTTCAGCAAAAATTTCGTCTTTTTTTTCAATAGCAATTTGACCCTTAATTGACCATAATGCAGATAATGATGAATCCATACTTAATGCTTTATCAGCAGTTTTAGAAGCCTTTGTATAATCATTTGATTCATAATATAATGTTGCTAATGCATTATAACTCTTAGGCTCCTCAGGTTGAAATTCTACTGCAACTAAAAATAGCTCAATAGCTTTTTCATTTTTACCTTGCCCAATTAAAGAAATTCCTTCATTAAAAGATTCTGCCCATAAATTATATGAATAATACTTAATCGCGTCGTCTATTGTTTTTAATTCTTTATAGCTACCATCTGAAAGTGGAACATTTTTAGATGATTCTAGTTTTTGATTTTCTCCATCTATCGCATCTATTTCTAGGGCTTTAGAAAAATAATCTGCTGCTTTTTTATAATCTTTTTTAGGAGAAGAAGGACTACCATATACCTCCATAGCTAAAAAATATGCCGGTAATGCATCATTTGAATCTACATCTAATGCTTTTTTAGCATATTCTTCTGCTTTATTGTAATCTCTATCATTTCTTAAAGAAGTTGTAGCAGTTCTATACTCAACAGATGTAGTTGAGCAAGCAAATAATAAAATTGCAAATATATATATAAATTTTTTCATTTTAAAATTCCTTTATTAAGTCTTTTAGTAATTTAATACGTTTTTTAATACTATTTAATTCAATTTTTTCAATTTTTTCTATACCAAAACCTGATACAGTATATGATGCTATAGCTGTACCATGTAAAACAGCCTCAACTATATTAAATTTTTCGTTTGAAGCAATATATCCTAAGAATCCCCCAGCAAATGAATCTCCAGCCCCTGTTGGATCATATACATCAATATTAGGAATAGCTGGAATTTCAATATTATCTTGATTAGATATAATTAAGGAACCATCACCACCTTTTTTTATAATAACATACTCAGGTCCTTGTTTTAATAATGCTAAACCAGCATTATACAAATTTTTAACACCTGTTAATTCAACTGCCTCTTCATCATTAATTAATAATATGTCTACTTTTTTAATTACAGCATTTAACTCATCAAGATTGTTATCAATCCATAAATTCATAGTATCCATAACTATTAAATTAGGATCAGAAACCTGATCAATAACTTGCATCTGTAATGAAGGTTGTATATTGGCTAAAAATAAAATTGGTTTTTTAAATTTTGAATCATCAATCTTAGGAGAAAAATATTCAAAAACACCCAAATCTGTAAAAAGAGTATCTCGTTGAGAAAAGTCTGAATTATATTTTCCTCCCCAACTAAAAGTTTTACCTGATTCTTGTATTAAATAGTCAGTAGAAATAGATTTTGAATGTAACATATCAATATAAGATTGGTTAAAATCATCTCCTATAATTCCAATTAAATGTACTTTAGTATATAAAGAGGCTGCTAAAGAAAAATAAGTTCCAGACCCACCCAATAAACGATTCTTCTTACCTTTAATAGATTCAATATCATCAAAAGCAATAGAACCTACTACTACAATATCTTTAGATTTATTATCCATCTGCTAGAATAGAAAATATTAAAGTTCCAGCTATTACTTTAATTACAGTTTCAATAGGATTTGCTTTAATTGCAAATGGTTTACCTGGTATAACTTGATTATCTGAATACCATTTAGTTAGCTCATTATTTTCAAAAACCAATATTAACATATTATGAGAAAAAGTTGTACCAACATATTTTCCTCTCTTTGATGGAAAACTATTTGCGCCAGAAGAAACAGTTTTATATCTTACTTCATATCCCCATTCTATAATTTGCTTCTCCCCGCTTTTAACTAATACCGGCTCTCCCAATATTGAAACTATTTCATCTTTTTTCATCCCTACCTGTAGTTGTAATGTTTCTGTGGTATCTATATAAGGAACATTACGTACAGGTGAGCATGATGTAAATAAGAATAATATTATACAGGTTAAGAATATTTTATTTAAAATTTTCATTTTTCTATCCTTTCAAAATTTAATGATTATGATTATCATGGTTTCCATCAAAAAAATCAACTAGCTCAACTTCAAACATTAACATAGCATTTGGAGGAATAACTCCACCCGCACCTCTTTCACCATAGCCTAATTCTGGCGGGATAATTAAAGTACGTTTTCCACCTTTTTTCATTCCAATCACACCTTCATCCCAACCTTTAATTACTCTTCCATGACCTAATGGGAAAGTAAAAGGCTGTCCTCTATCATGTGAGCTATCAAACTTTGTACCATCAGCTAAATAACCTGAATAATGCACAATTGCTTCTTGTCCTGATACTACAGCTTCTCCATTACCAATTACGTGATCTAAATATCTTAATCCAGAATCAGTTGTTTTTTCTTCAGCAGGCAAACTAAAATCGGGATCAACAAATGGTTTTTCAATATTAAATAATTCTACTTCAAAAATAAGTGTTGAATTAGGAGGAATTGTACCTAAGTCTCTAGATCCATAACCTAATTCTGATGGTATAGTAAATTTAAATTTTGAACCAACCGGCATTAATTGTAATCCTTCTGTCCAACCCTTAATCACTCTGTTTAAAGGGAATGAAATAGTTTCTCCTCTATCAACAGATGAATCAAACACAGTACCATCTTCTAATGTACCATGATAATGTACTTCAACCTTATCTGTTGCATTTGGTTTATCACCAGTTCCCATTTTTATTACTTCATATTTTAAACCTGAAGCCGTTGTAATCACACTGCCCCCTTCTGTTGAATTTTGAAATGAAAAATCTGAATCTTGTGTTGTATCAGATTCTTTTACTAACGTTTCTTTCATTGGTTCTGCATTAATTTCTTTTTCACCTTGTGGATAAAAAAATGTTAATGCTAAAATAAATACTACACCGCCAATAATCATTATTTGTTTATTCATGATATAATTTCTCCTATTAATAATACTATGTCTAAAATGTTAATTCCTTGGTCTTGATTCATATCTGCCAATTCTATTTGTTGATCGTTTAAATCTGATAAATTTAATATATAATTCATGATTACTATTATATCTAAAACATTTATTATATTATCTAAATTGACATCACCTATTACAAAATCGATGTCTTGTTCATAATAACATCTCTGAATTAAAGTTTCATCTACTATAAATGGATTAGGATAATCTTGATAATCTGCTATGTCCCAAGTTCGATTTACTTCTAATTGATTTATTGGATCATCTTGATGCCAATCATATAAAATATCTTTTTGTTCTTCAAAAAAATTATCATCTGCAACATTTGAATACATAGTATAAAAATAAAAAATAGCTCTAGCAATATCTCCTTTGACCTCTTCTCGTGGCTCAAAAACTCCAGATGCACTTTCCGAATATTTATCTCTATTCTGATTTGGAGGATTACTTTGTTGATATTCTAGCCAATACCATGTTTGTGTTTGATTGTCATTTGATTCATTATAAGGTTTATTTCCTCTAGAACTATTTACATTGCTTTTACATGGACGTAAATGATGTATATCAGATTTCATAGGTGATGTTCCCTCATACATACTTTGAGGAAATAAATGCTCACAATCAATTCCATTTTCATAAAGATATGCTCTTGGATTATCACTTGGGACATTGTCTACTGTATATTCTGTATAAATACATTGTACGCTGCCATTTTCATTATCAATATAACCATACATCGCGTCACGCGCACCATTATAGCTTAATACATTTGATGTTTTGTAATTATTAATTAAATATTGAATTAATTCTTGACCTTGTAAGCCTTCACCAATTATTTCTTGTGAAAATCCAACAGAAAAAAATAAAATAAAAATAATTTTTTTGATTTTATAAACCATATGCTAAACCAACTGTAAATCCAGGAAAACTATCAATACTATTATTTTTATCTTTAGTTATAAAAGTATATTTTGCTGTTATAAAAGCGCTAAGCATTAATACTTTAGCCTGCACACCACATTGAATATGTAGACCAGTTGCATCCATAGAATTATCATTTAATGCATCATACACGGCATCTGAATCCCAAGCTTGTTCTGCAGCAGAAAATAAATCATTTAAATTATCTGTATCATAAATATCATTAAGTAAAGAAATTGAAGGAATAATAGATTTATGCGTATTAAATCCTCCACCTACACTCAAAGCAACTTTTGCTAAAATAGGGATGGATAAATCCATCAGATCCTTTCTAACAGTAAAATAGTCTGATACTCTACCTGCATATGAAGGATTTGTCAGAATTGTAGTATTTAATTCATTGACATATGTTAAAGTAGTAGATAATTCTTGATATTTTAATTCCTTTGAATATTCAATTGCAAAATCAAGAGGCAAAGCATCAAAATAAATAAAAAAATTGAACCCTTGCTCTAACCCATTATCTTGAAAAGATAAATTCAAATCTCCTACTGCTTCACTTGATGTCTCATTAAAATCATAAGCAACAATATTATTTTGGAGAGAAAAACCAATACCTCCTAATGGAAAAGCATAGGCTATTAATAATAAGATATATAATTTATTTTTAATACAATTCATAATTACCTCTATTTTATAATATCAAATAATCCTTTATATTTGAAAGTGTAATATAATGACTTTCAACAATCTAAATATATGATTTTCAATACAAAAAATATTATTAAAACATATCCTTGGCTTAAAAAGAAGAAAATGCCTATGATTATTTCAGCAAGCTATGATGGCTTGCTCTGCTCTGCATTGCTAAAACATCATCTTAATTGGGATTTAGTAGGATATTATAATCATGAATCTTTATGGGTCTCTCAAGAAGCTATAAATAAAAAAAAAGAGATTGTTTGGGTAGATTTAAATATTTTACCTAAACAAGGCAAAGCCGTAGGTGGTCATATTGTATCTGTTGATGGATTTATACCTAAGGGTTTTGAAACATCTTGTAATCCTAATATATTAGATGGATTAACTGCTAGTTCTTTTAAATCTAAATTTCCATTTTCTACTCTAATTTTTTTAATATGGCTTTATAAAATAGATATTCCCAAAGATTTAATGGCCAAACTTTTAGTATTAAATACAGATGCTACATGGCTAAAATGGCAAAACTATAATGATAATTGTCAAAATTGGATAAAAAAATTACCAGAATTTGATTGGGAAAATATGTTTATGGATGTTAATACTAAGAAATTTGATCGTTCAATGGACCAAATTTTATTTCCATTATTATTATCTTTAAACTCAACTAAAAATTTTGGAAAATTAAAAAGTAAATTTTTAAATATTAATAATAGAGAATTAATCATTAATCCTGATTGGGATGAAGATTTAATTATGTCTCTATTTCATATAATTTCTAATCATTTAAATTGGAATACACCAAATTTACCTAAAATTGTAAAANGCATTGATGGCATTAAAAATAAATGTTTACTATCAGATGTGAAAAAAAATGGTTTAAATCAATTTTTAGAAGATAATCATATATTCTCTTACGCNATTACATCTCCAAAATATTTCAGTTTTACATCATTTGGTAAAAGTAAAAAAAGAGTTTTGGATGAAAAGTCTTAAAAGTTTAATTNATCAATTCGGAGAACCTGATATATTAATTGATTCATGCAATGCAACCTATAAGCGTTACGCAATTTGGGGGTTTTCAGAAATATTACAACTTAAAGATTCTGGTTTATATTTNGATGATATTTTAATTAATCAAAATATTGAAGATTTTTTTCAATCAACTNTTGATAGATGGAAAAAAGAACTAACAGGTCAACCANTAGCTTGTGCAGGATTTCTTTCNTATGAATTTAAAAATCATTTATTAAAACATATTGATTTTAAGAAAAAATTAGATGATGGNTTTCCNTATTTTTGGTTTTGCAAACCAAAAAAAGTTGAAGAATATAATGCCGATGATTTTGATAAAGTTAGTACGAAAAAATTAAATCTTGTTAANGANATAATTGANATTAAAAAATATCAATCTAAAATTGAATCTATTAAAAACTATTTATATAATGGTGATGTTTATCAAATAAATTTTACAGATAAAAAGATACTNAGTGATTTTCACAAAAATAATACGTTTGANTTATATTCTAAAATCAGACAAAGTGCAAAACCTAAAGAAGGNTTTTTTTTAAAAACAGAGAATTTTGATATTTTATCNCTNTCACCTGANTCTTTTGTAAAAGTTAAAAATGGTTTAATTGAAACTTATCCAATAAAAGGAACAAGGCCNAATTCGGAAGATCAAAAACTAAATACTAAACTAAAATTAGAACTTCAAAATAGTATAAAAGATAAAGCAGAACATCTAATGATTGTTGATTTATTAAGAAATGATTTNGGTAAAATTTGTGAANTAAAAAGTATAAAAGTTGAAAATTTATANCAAGTAAAAACATTTAAAACAGTNNNTCATATGGTTTCAAAAGTAAAAGGAAAATTAAAAAATAATATAAANGAGTTTAAACTTTTTCAAGCATTGTTCCCAGGTGGTTCAATTACAGGTGCCCCAAAAGAAAGTGCAATTAAAATTATCGATGAATTAGAAAATGAACCTAGAAAAATATATACAGGAAGTGCAGGATATATAACATCAAATGGTAATATGATGTTTAATATTTGTATTAGAACTTTATTGAGAGATAAAGATAGATTTGAATATGGTATTGGAGGAGGAATAGTATGGGATTCTGATTCAAATGAAGAATGGAATGAGGCTCAACAAAAAAGTAAAATTTTGGAACCACTATTATGATTTCNTATTATAAAAATCAATTTATACATTCTGATAAAAATCATATAAANCAAAACCTNTTTAATGGAATTGGTGNGTTTGAGACAATCAAATTTNTCAACAATAAAATGTTATTTTTTAACGAACATATAAATCGTTTNTTTTCTAATAATTTTTTTGATTTTANAAATATTAAAAAAGAAAAAATTTATGATAATGCTGTAAAAGTGATTGAACAAAACTCTATCAGTAAGGGNCTAGTTAAAATTATTATATCTCCAGTATCAGAAGATTGGAGTGAATTAGAATATTATATATTTTTAAGAGAATTACCAAAAATTAANATGCCTATTGTGAAAATAATATTCTATAAAGAAAGCTTATATCCTATTCTAAGATTTAATCCAATGCATAAATCTTTATCTTATATGGGAAATTTNATGGCNAAAAGGGATGCTAATTCAGAAGGTGCATTTGAACCTATTTTTTATAATAAAGATAATATNGTAACTGAAGGAGCTATTCGTAATATNTTTTTTATTAAAGAAAANATTATTTTTACTCCATCTNCTAAGCTAGGNATTTTAAATGGNATNACTCGTCAAAAAGTAATTAAANTATTACAATCAGAAAANTATATAGTAGAAACGCTACCTATTAATTTTGATAGTATAAATAGCATGGATGAGGCTTTTATAACATCCTCNGCAATTGGAGTTCTTCCATGTAAATGGGATGGATGGAATTCAGATTTTACTATAACAAAAAAATTAAAAAATCAGTATAGTGCCATGGTTAAAAATCAGTAAATTTTGATACTNATTTCGNAATTTTATTGTAGACAAATATTTTGTAAAAACTAAGGCTAAAAANATAAAAGATTTAGATGAATAAACAAATAAAACATAAGATTGAATCCTTAGTAAAAAAAATAAATTATCATAATGCTCAATATTATATTTATGATAATCCCATTATTTCTGATTATGAATATGATATTTTATTAAAAGAGTTACAAGATCTAGAAAATCAGTACCCTGATTTTATTATTGAAAATTCTCCTACAAATCGTATTGGTGCAAAACCTCTAGATAAATTTAGTCAGGTCAATCATAGAATTCCATTATTATCACTTTCAAANGCAATGAATAATGAAGAGTTAGAACTATTTAATACTCAAATGAAAAAAGGATTAAATAAAAGNATTGAATATATAGGTGANCCAAAATTAGANGGATTAGCTGTNGAATTAATTTATGAAAATGGAAAATTCGTACAAGGATCGACNAGAGGAAATGGANATATTGGTGAGGATATTACAGAAAACTTAAAAACNATAAAAGCTATACCATTATATCTAAATGATGACATCAGNATACCCTCTATATTAGAGGTTAGAGGGGAAGTGTTTATTAATCATACTGATTTTGAAAATTTAAATAAAAAAAGGATGGAAAGTGGTGAATCTCTTTTTGCAAATCCCCGTAATTGTGCTGCTGGNAGTCTTAGACAATTAGATTCATCTGTAACTGCCACTAGGCCATTACGTATATATTGCTATGCTCCCGGACATATTGAAGGTTTAACATTTAATTCTCAAATAGAATTTNTGAAAGCCTTACCTAAATGGGGTTTACCAGTTAATCAAGAAACACAAATGGGAANGGGCATATCTTTTTTAAATACATATTATCAATATATTGACTCAATAAGAAATAATTTGACATACGATATAGATGGTGTAGTGTTTAAAGTCAATTCATATCAAGATCAACAAAAATTAGGNACAAGAAGTCGTTCACCTAGATGGGCTATAGCTGCAAAATTGAAAGCTGTACAAGCGACTACAATAATAGAAAATATTATTACAAGCGTTGGTAGAACAGGNGCCATNACTCCTGTNGCNAAATTAAGACCAATAAATGTAGGTGGNGTAATTGTATCGAATGCCACATTGCATAATCAAGATGAAATTAATAAAAAAGATGTAAGAATTAGTGATACTGTAATTGTACAAAGAGCTGGTGATGTTATACCAGAAATTGTGAAAGTTATTATTGAAAAACGTATATCAAATAGNCAGCCATATGTTATACCAACAATNTGNCCAAGTTGTGAAACAGTATGTAATAAAAAAGAAGATGAAGTAGTTTTAAGGTGTNTGAATCAAAACTGTCANGCACAACTAGAAGGCAAAATAAAACATTTTGTTTCAAAGAATTGTATGGATATAGATGGTTTGGGAGAAAAAATAGTACAACTATTAATTCAAAATAAATTAGTAAAAAATATTTCAGATATTTTTCAATTGACACACCTCCAAATATCTGACTTAGATAGAATGGGTGATAAATCTGCTTCTAATATCATTGATTCAATTAATAAATCTAAAAATACTACAATGGCTAGATTCATNCATGGGTTAGGGATTAGAAATGTTGGTAANCATTTATCAAAAATATTAGAAAAAAANTTCAATTATAATTTTNATAATTTAATTAATTCNCNATTTGAAGATTTAATTTTAATTGATGAAGTGGGTGATATTGTTGCTGAATCCATTATTAATTATTTTAAAGANNAAAATAATTTAAATATTATTAATTGTTGTTTTGAATTAGGTTTAAANTTTTTAACNCCTAAAAATGATTCAAATAAATTAAGTGAANAAANTTTTGTAATCACTGGTACACTTTCTGANTTTACAAGATCCAAAGCAAAGGAATTAATTGAAAAAAATGGTGGTATTGTTACGGGATCTATAAGTAAAAAAACTAATTTTTTAGTTTGTGGAGAAAATCCAGGTTCTAAATATAATAAAGCTCAAAAATTAAATATTAAAATTATCAATGAAATTGAATTAAAGGNTTTAATCAATGTATGATTTAAAAGAGGTAGATGTTTATCAATTAAAAAATAGAATTAATAAAAAAGATAATTTNATATTAATTGATGTTAGAGAAGAATTTGAAGTTNAAATCTGCAAATTAAATCANTCTATTCATATTCCTATGAATGAAATACCTAATGAAATATCAAAAATTAATAAAAATGAACAGATAATTGTTATGTGTAAATCTGGNGTTCGTTCAGCTCAAGTATGCTATTTTTTAAATGNTAGAGGTTATTTGAATGTNTCAAATTTAAAAGGTGGGATTATTAGTTGGGCAATGAATATTGATTCTAATATGGATATATATTAATGAACGAAAATTATNTAGGTATTATTTTTGCNTTAAGTGCATCTNTACTTTGGAGNATTACTGTTACTTTAATAAANCCTATTAGTCAAAATGTNTCTCCCTTTTTAATTAATCCNATTAAAAACTCAATTGGNTTGATGCTATTTTTTATTTCATTTATAATTTTTGATATCNCANTATGGTATGATGGTNTANATAATTATGAATATATAATTATTTTATTTAGTGGAGCTTTAGGTATGTTTTTAGGTGATACTATTTTTATTTATGCACTAAATAAAATTGGTGCAAATAGAGTAGCAATAGTTGATGCTTTTTCACCTATTATAATTTTTTCATATTCTCTTTTATTATTACCAAATCAAAATTTAAGCATATTGCAAATTTTTGGTTTTATAATCACAATATTAGGATTATTAATATTGGCGTATGAAAATGATTATGAAGATATTGATTATAAAGTAAAAAGATTTGGCATCTTACTAGTATTATGTGCTATGATGTGTACTGGCTTTGGAGTCGTATATTTAAAAACAGTATTGAACAGAATCAATGAATTAAATTATGATATTCAATTAAATTTATGGGTTACAGCTTTTAGATTAATTCCNGGAGTGATTTTATCATGGATCCTATTTCTTTTTCAAAAAAATAAAGTCCAATTAATTAAACCAATAAAAAACAAAAGTAATTTTATCCCATTATTAATTGCTTCTTTTATTGGTCCATTTATTGCTTTAGGATGCTGGATATTNGGTTATGCTTTTATTGATAAACCTTCTGTTGCCAGTATAATAGGACAAACTGCTGTGATTTTTATTGTATTATTATCGTGGATTTTTTTAAAGGAGTCTTTAACAAAATTTAGGATATTATCAATGATATGTGTATTTATTGGAGTAGTACTTACTACAATAAATTTATAATACAAAAGTTTTGGAATGATATAAAAATGCAGGTCCACTTAACCAAACATTATCCCAATTAATATCAAAAGATAATTTTAATTCACCACCTGGAACTGAAATTTTAAGAGGTGATTTTATTTTGTTTTTATTAAATGCATAATATGCAGCTGCAACAGAGCCTGAACCACATGACAGAACCATATTTTCTATACCTTTTTCGTAAGTTGATACTTTTATATGGTGTTCATTTATTACTTCTAAAAAATTTACATTAATACCACCATAAGGCTCAAATAATTTATTATATCTGATTTTAGCACCTTCAGATTTTACTTTTTCAATTTCAATTTTATCAACCATAGAAATGTAATGTTTAGCTCCAGAATCAACATATCTTCCTAAATGACCACATGGTTGAATTTCTTTTGTTTTAAAAAAAGGTTTTTTCATTGATAATTCGATAGAACTTGAATCGTTAATCTTAATTTTATGTTGCCCGTCGCCTGCTAAAAAAGTTATATTTTTATTACATTTATGAAAATTATACATATATAAAGCAGCACATCTAGCTCCATTTGCACACATTGTTTCCCATGAGCCATCATTATTAAAATAATCCATCTTATAGTCATAACCCTTAAAATCAGAAATTAATAAAAAACCATCAGTGTTAAATTCATGACATATTTTTTTTATTTTACTTTTTATAAGATCATGATTATCATTATTGTATACAATAATAAATGAGTTTTGAGTACCATGAGATTTAGTAATTTTAATTTTCATAAACAATTGTTGTCTTATTTTTATAAATTATATTCTAATTAGAATGGTATTTAGTTATGAATATAGAAGTTTTATTATCAAAAAGTGTAAATAAATTTAAAGAAACCTATAAAAGTATAGCTCCATTAATTATACTTTATACAATATTATCATATCTATTTACACCCCCAACTTTACGATCCTTTCAATTAAAACAAGATTTTAATGATGTGCTAATACAAATAAATAATCAGGATTTAGCATTTAGTTTTATATTAATTTTTATTTTTAGTTTATATACTATTGTAATAAATCAATTCATTTTGATAAATATAAAAAAATCTATTTTTAAAGTATCACACACAATTAAAACCTTAATTTTGCTATTTATAATATATTTAATTTTAATTTTAAGTTTTCTGTTTATGGTCTTAATTATACCAATACCAGATTTAGTTTTAATATTTTTTATATTTTTATACATTGCATTATTTTTCACTATTTATGTAAAACTTGATTATAATAAATCATTTATAGAAAGTTTTATAATTGGGTATATGCTATTTACTAAAAATTTTAAAAATATATTTAAATTATTATTAATGCATGGACTGGCTCTTATATTAATTACTTACTCAATNGTGATTGCTGGCTTATTTACTACACAAATATTTGGTAAAATGAGTATTATAATNATAAATATTCTATTTTACTTTTCATCTTATTTTCTATCAATAATNTGGATTTATTTTTATATATCTATTAATAAAAAATTANTTTCAATTAAATAATATGAATACAATGTTAATNATAGAAACAAAACTTAGAGAAAAAATTAATGTNATTGATTTAATTTTAATTGATGAATCTTACAAACATAAAAATCATAAAAAAGATACATCAGGAGGNCACTATAAATTATTAATTGTNTCAGATGATTTTGTAAATATGATGTTAATAAAAAGACACCAATTAATTTATGATANTTTATCTGANATGATTAAAGTAGATATACATGCTTTATCCATTCAAGCCAAAACTTCTAAAGAATATAATCATGCCTAATTATAAACCGGAAAATTCTTATATTTTTCATAGAACAGGNCAAAAAGTACAAAATCGCTCAGTACTAGCAGCTATGACNAATAAACAAAGTCATGATAATGGAATAATTTCACAAGACGAAATAGATTGGTTAATAGAGCGAGCTAAAGGTGAATTTGGGATTATAACTACAGCTGCTACTAATGTATCAAAAGAAGGAAAGGCATGGCAAGGTGAATTTGGTGTTTATAATGATTTACATATACCTAAACTGAAAAAGTTAACATCTGAAATTCATTTAACAAAAAGTTTAATATTTGCACAACTATTTCATGGAGGATTAAGGTCACCACAAACTTTAACTAAAGAAATTCCTTTAGGNCCAAGTAAAATAAAATGTACAGAATCTAAATCTGGGTATTCAAAAAAAGCTTCCATAAATGATATAANTAAAATCATAAAAGATTTTACAGATGCAGCAATTAGATGTTCAAAATCTGGCTTTGATGGAATTGAAATTCATGGAGCACATGGATATTTAATTTCACAATTTTTAGGTACNAAAACAAATTTAAGAAANGATAATTGGGGCGGAAATTTAATAAACCGTGCAAGACTTCTAATTNAAATATGTGAATCAATTAAAAAAAATGTNCCTGATACTTTTTTAATTGGAGTGAGAATNTCTCCNGAAATAGATAGTATAGGTATTNAACTTCAAGANACAATAAACCTTATTGAACATATTAATAAATTGAATTTAGATTTTATTCANCTTTCTTGNTGGAATGTGTTTTCAAAATATAAATATTTACAAGTTGAAAAAACATTCACAGAAATTATAACGCAAAAATATAATAATCTACCAACAATAATTAGNACAGGNNCNGTATGGTCTAGGAAAGATGCTAAAAATTTATTAAAACAAGGGGCAGATTTAGTTGGAGTTGGTAGAGTAGCAATAGCTTATCCTAATTGGGGGNAAAACCTTAATGATATTAATTATAATCCAAAAAAACCTCCTTTTACAAAAGAACATTTAAAAAAATCAAAATTAAGNAAAACTTTCATNGANTATATGCGTCATTGGGATGGATTTGTAATTGATTAATAATTAAATAATAAGGAGTAGATATGGAAACATTAGCTTTTTGTTTTTCATTAATGGGAATAATAGCATTGGTTAGATTAGAAAAACTAATTAAAACTTTAAAAGAAAAAAATATACTAGAAACTAATTATAAGAGTGAATAATTATTTGTCACACTTGCTATAACCGCAAGCCATACATGAATCGCAACCGCTTTCAGTTTTTAATGCTTTTGCTCCACATTCAGGACATATTTTAAAAACATCATTTTCAAAATCATCACTTATAGTTTTTTTTTTAGTAGTATCTATTGAAACATCGCCATCATTTTCAGGGCTCCATGATGAAGGCTTTTCTAGAATATCAACATCATAGAAAAATCTCTCAATCACATCGGCAATTTCAGCATAAAAAGAGTGATAATATTTGCCTTCTTTAAATGAACCTCCATTAGGATCAAAAATTCCTTGTAATTCTTCTAGTATAAACATTGGATTCGCAGATCTTCTAAAGATAGCCGATATTAATCTAGTTAATACTACATATTCAGGCGCTCTAGTTAAATCTTTTGAATTAATAAAAATTTCTATTGGCCTTATATGGTCATCATGTTTAATAAAACTTAAAGTAACAAAAACAGAATTTTTGATAAATGCACTTTTAAGCTTATAAACTTTTGCATCTACTACTTCCGGTCT
This sequence comes from bacterium TMED6, assembly GCA_002167465.1. Lineage (GTDB taxonomy): Bacteria > Fidelibacterota > Marinisomatia > SCGC-AAA003-L08 > D37C17 > TMED6. The sequence continues at coordinate 96,854 of NHBL01000014.1, read as the reverse complement.
AATACTTTTAGGGTCAGCTTTATATTGTTTGGTTGTAGTTTCTGCAACTTCTTTAATTTGTGCACCTGGGGGTAATTTATACATTTTTTACCTCCTTAGTTGTAGTAGGTTGCGGTACATTTGAAGGAGCACTAGATAAATTATGCATATGATGATATAATGTTGTTAATCTGCCATGTTCATTTTTAATTACATGATCTCCTTTAACTTCTATTTTTTCGCCATCCTCGTTTAATATTTCAAACTTCTTATCTTTATATGCTTGAAATGGTGTAAGTTTATTTTCAACACTTAAAATAGGAAATCTACTACCATCTCTATATATAGTTACACCTTTTAATTTCTTTTGCCAAGCCATAAAATAAATATCAGATATTACTTCTGGTTCAACGTCCTCTGGCAAATTAATTGTAGAAGAAATACTATGATCAATATATTTCTGTATTACTCCTTGAATTTTAACTCTTTTATCTGGGATAACAGAATGAGCTGTTCTAAAGAAATATGCAGGCAATGTTTCTTCTTCTTCTGCACTATTATCTATATCCATTAAATCCATATATGCTTGTACTGTTGCATGAAATACCTTGAATCGCTTATTGAATGACTCAGATCTTCTGGTATATGAAACAGCAAAAATTGGTTCAACACCTCCAGATACTCCAATATAATTTTTTCCGTTAATTTCATAACCAAGTACAATATTTGATATCGAACCTGTCGGCGCAATAGACATTATAGCAATGTTTCTTAATCCGTTTTTTGTAATTAAACTTTTTGTTTGATCATTTAATGCTTCCTGATAAAAAGGGCATTCTTTATAACCATCTAATTTAAATATTGGTGATGGTTCTTTTTCTTTTGCAATCATTGCTGATGCTTGGTATGCTGCGTTTGTGATAAAATCCATTACTTGCTCTATACAATCAATAGATTCATCAGAATCATAAGCAATACCCATTTGATTTAACATATCAGCAATACCCATTACTCCAAGGCCTAACCTTCGTGTTTCTTTTGCAGCTAATCTTTGTTTTTCTAAAGCATTTAAATCTTCATTCCATGTAACTACGTTATCTAAAAATCTTACTAATAACTGAGTTGATTCAGCTAATTGGTCCCAATTAATCCTTGCATTACTATGATAACCATCCATTACAAATCTTGATAAATTTAATGAACCTAAGTTACATGCACCTCCATCTTCAAGTGGAACTTCTGCACATGGATTAGTACTAACAATTGGTCTTCCTACATAATTTGAAGGGGAATAATCAGACATGGTAGTCCAAAAAATTATTCCTGGTTCTGCTGTTTTGTAGTTACCTTCAACAAATTCATCCCAAATAGAACGAGCTTTAACTAGCTGTTTTATTTCTCCTGTATCTTCATTTGTAAAATAAAGCATAAAATCACCAGCCTGCCTGATTGCTAGTTCATAATCGTCACATTCAACTTTATAGTCACCAAATTTATTTCTACATTGAACGTCTTCAATTAGTTTTTTACTTATAGTTTGATTGTGTTCATTTTTTAACCATTTTTTCATTTCTGCAAAAGTAGAGAAAGTTTTGATTAGATCAAAATCTTCTACTTTTTTGGATGGCATTTTAACTGAAAAATGATCATATTGGTTTGCTTTTGTTTCAGCNCTCTTCTTATTTAAATAAACCATATATGTGTCTGAACTATATTTTCTTTCTTCATCTACAGCACTCATAAATTCNTCACTTACTTTAATAGATATATTTGCAAATCGNACTTGTGTNTTTTCCATTACTTGTTTTTTAATAGTATCTAATTCAAATTCGTCAAATAAGCCAGACCAATTNCACTGCTCTACGATTTGGTTTGTAACCCAATTTGGTGTTTTCTTAACTTTTAAAAAATGCATTACATCAGGATGTTTTACATCAATTGTTAACATTAATGCACCNCTTCTACCACTTTGACCTATAAGGCCTGTAGTTAAAGAATATAACTCCATAAATGATACAGCNCCTGTAGANCTATCTGCTGCATTATGAACAATNGCATCTTTAGGNCTTAAACATGAAATATCAACNCCTATTCCTCCNCCATATGAATATGTTCTAGCACATTCAAATGCTGCTTTATANATNGAATCAATATCATCAGTATCNATTTGAGAAACAAAGCAATTAGCAAGTGTTTTTAATCTATATAAATCACCTGCTCCAGCCAATACTCTTCCACCGGCAATAAATCTACCCTCAAATAATTCGTTATAAAAACGTTCTGAAAATTCTTTTTGCTTTGCTGGAGTTTCTTCAACGGTAGATAAAAAAGATGATAAACGCTTAAATACATCTTCAGGCTTGTCTTCAATTAAGTCATTGTTTAAATCTTTTACGTAATATTTTTTACTATATATGTTTTTAGCTAACTCATTTTCATCTAAATAATTTTCGTGAACTTTAACTGTCCCATTATCTTGTAAGTTGCTCATATGTTCATATAAACGTTTGTATGTAGAAATTCTTTTTTTACCAATAATTTTGTTTGTTTTGCCGCTGTGAGCGAACATAAGAGGGAAATTTTTCATAATCGACGGACGGTCCTTTCGTTTAAATAGTTTTTATTTTTTTATAAAATTCACAAGCAAGCGTACTAGTGAGCGTTACATTTTGTTACAGTGCATTAAATCTATTTCTCGTCGGGGAGTTAAAACAAAAGATATACAAGATATAGTAAATACTAATAAAAATATACTGTATATAGTGTTTGTACGCCAAACATTATTTTTATTTTTTATAAAAAAAAATATTTTAAGAAGAGATTTTTAAGTAAAAAATTATTAAATTATTCCAACGTTAAGTAATCATAATACATTCAACATAAAAAAGACTAAAAAATGAAAAAAGCAAAATTAATTCTAAATGAAAAACAATCTATAGATTTACCAATTATTGAAGGTTCGGAATCTGAAAAAGCTGTTGATATATCTGCGTTAAGAAGTCAAACAGGTTATATCACATTAGATCCTGGTTATGGTAATACTGGTGCTTGTACTAGCGATATTACATTTATTGATGGTGAAAGTGGTATATTGAGATATAGAGGTTACCCGATTGAAGAAGTTGTGCATAATACAAATTTTACAGATTTATCACATTTATTAATATATGGTGACCAAAAAGATAATAGTGATTTAATAAAATTTAAAAAGAATTTGAGACAGCATGCTGTTATTCATGAGGATATGAAAAGATTTTTTGATGGCTTTCCTCCAAATGCCCATCCTATGGCAATTTTATCTTCAATGGTAACAGCTTTGTCATCATATTATGAAGATAGTGATCATGATAAAGAAGAAATAATTGATATTAATATTGTGAGACTATTAGCAAAGGTTAAAACAATTGCAGCCTATTCATATAGAAAGTCACATGGATTACCATTTATTTATCCAGAACCTGAGCTAGGATATGTTGAAAACTTTTTGCACATGATGTTTGCTGATTCTCAAGAAGATCACCATAGTGATAACATTATTATTGAAGCACTTAATTTATTATTAATATTACACGCTGACCATGAACAAAATTGTTCCACATCAACTGTGAGAATGGTAGGAAGTAGTCACGCTAATATTTATGCTACTATTTCAGCAGGTATATCTGCTTTGTGGGGACCATTACATGGAGGTGCTAACCAAGCTGTAATTGAAATGTTAAAAATGATTCATAAGGATGGCGGGAGTTATAAAAAGTATATTGACTTAGCTAAAGATAAAAATTCTTCATTTAGATTAATGGGGTTTGGCCATAGAGTATATAAAAATTATGATCCAAGAGCTAGAGTAATCAAAAGTATGACTGAAAAAGTATTAAATAAACTAAACATTAATGACCCTTTATTAGATATTGCTAAAGAATTAGAATCTGTTGCATTAAATGATGAATATTTTGTTAAAAGAGGTTTGTATCCAAATGTAGATTTTTACTCAGGAATTATTTATCGTGCTTTAGGGTTTCCAACTAATATGTTTACAGTAATGTTTGCTCTTGGTAGGCTGCCTGGGTGGATTGCGCACTGGAGAGAAATGATTTTAAACCCAAAAAACAGAATCAATAGACCAAGACAAATTTACACTGGACGATCGAAGAGAAATTACTAATAATGAAATCTTATTTAGATTTAGTTCAACATGTTTTAGATAATGGTACATTAAAAAAAAATCGTACTGGTACAGATACATTAATGTCATTTGGGTATCATTACAAAGTAGATTTGTCTAAAGGGTTTCCATTACTAACTACAAAAAAAGTCTTTTTTAATTCCGTAATACGAGAACTTTTATGGTATTTATCTGGAGAAACGCATATAAGAAATTTAAGACAATATACAAAAATTTGGGATGCTTGGACTTCTGAAGATAAAAATTGGGAAGTTGGAAAAATGTACGGCTATCAATGGGTTAATTGGGAAAAATTTACTGAAGATAAAGATACAGGTAAAATTCGTAAGGAATATATCAATCAAATTGATGAAGCACTAAAATTAATAAAACATAATCCAGATTCCAGAAGAATTATTGTATCTGCTTGGAATCCATCAGTTTTAGATCAAATTGCACTACCTAGTTGTCATGCCTTTTTCATATTTAGTGTTGTTAATAATAAATTAAATTGTCATTTAACACAAAGAAGTGGTGATATTGCATTAGGTATTCCATTTAATTTGGCATGTTATGCTACTTTAACTCAAATGATAGCACAGGAAGCTAATTTAGATTTGGGCGAATTTTCACACTATATTAATGATGCACATATTTATGTTAACCATATTGATGGAATGAAAGAACAATTAAAAAGAGAGCCTTATACTCTTCCAAAACTCACAATTCAAAAAAAACCATTTTGGGAGTTACAGTTTGAAGATTTTGAATTACACGATTATAAACATCATCCAGTCATTAAATTCCCTGTAGCAGTTTAATGAAAATACACCTTATTTGGGCTCAAGATTATAATGGAGGTATTGGCATAAATGGACAATTACCATGGCACATTCCTGAAGATTTAATAAATTTCAAAAAAATCACTCTTGATTCAACAATTTTAATGGGAAGAAAAACATGGGATTCTTTACCCTTTAAACCTTTACCTAAAAGACGTAATATAGTTCTATCAAAAAATAAAATAAATAATGTTGAAGTATATCATAATGTTGAAAAATGTATTCAAANCTTAGAAAAAGAATTNTTANCAACAATTTTTATNATAGGTGGTTCAAGTATTTATAAATTATTTTTTNATTATGCNACATATTTACATATTACATATATAGATAAAAANTCGAATAATATTGATACGTTTTTTCCAATTGACAGTAATACNATAAAAGAAAAATTTATCAAAAAAAATACTACTGAACTTTCAAATAATGCACTCTATACTTACTGGACAAAAAAATAGAACTTTATAATTCTTAATAAATGATTTCAACAAATAATATATCAAAACAATTTGGCTCTAAGCCCTTATTTGAAAATATTAATATTAATTTTTCTCAACGAAATAAATATGGCCTAATTGGTGCTAATGGTTCTGGAAAATCTACTTTTATGAAAATATTATCNGGTGAATTAGAATCTACAAATGGTAATGTNTCTATTGATAAAAAATATAGAATAGCAACACTGAAACAAGACCATTTTATGTATGAAGATACNCGTATAGTAGATTGTGTTATTATGGGANATCAAAAACTTTGGACAATAAAATTAGAAAGAGATAGAATTTATAATCTTGATAATATGAGTGTTGAAGAAAGCTTGAAAGTTGCAGATTTAGAAGTAGAATTTTCTGATTTAGATGGTTACACTGCNGAAACAGATGCTAGTAAGCTATTAGTNGGGCTTGGTATACCTTTAAANGCACATGAAAAAAATATGAATACTTTAGCGCCTGGTATGAAATTAAGAGTNCTTCTNGCACAAGCTTTATTTGGTAATCCNGATATATTATTACTTGATGAACCAACTAATAATTTAGACTTAGAAACAATAAATTGGCTTGAAAATATTCTAATTAAGAGTAATAGTACAATTATAATGATTTCTCATGATCGACAATTTCTAAATAAAACATGTACTCATATAGCTGATCTTGACTATGGAGAAATACGATTATANACAGGAAATTATGATGATTTTATGATTGCAGCCACTCAAGCTAGAGAATATTTATTAAATGAAAATAGAAAAAAAGANGTTAAAATAAATGAATTAAAAGCCTTTGTTAAAAGNTTTTCAGCAAATGCATCNAAAGCAAAACAAGCAACCTCAAGGGCTAATCAAATTAATAAAATAAAATTAGATGATATTGCAAAATCAAGTAGAGTTTACCCTTTTATAAAATTTAATCAAACTAAGAAAATCCATGGTAATGTTTTGGAGGTTAAAAATTTAACTAAAAGTTATGATTCTCTTAANGTTCTAAATAAAGTTAATTTTATAATTGATGTTGGAGATCGTATAGCTATTTTAGGGGCAAATGGTGTAGGAAAAACTACACTNTTACAGTGCTTAATAAATGATAANTTTAAAGATAATGGTAGTATAAAATGGTCATCAAATGCCAATATAGCTTATTTTGAACAAAATATAGATTTTCATTTTGAAAATAANATGACATTAATGAAATGGATGGGGCAATGGGTTACAAAAGATGAGGATGACCAAAAAGTAAGAAGTATCCTTGGACGTTTACTGTTTACAAAAGATGATATTAATAAAACAACCAATGTTTTATCTGGAGGTGAAAAGCGAAGAATGATGTTTGGAAAAATAATTCTTCAAGAACCTAATATAATAATTATGGACGAACCTACAAATCATTTAGATATGGAATCAATAGAAGCTTTAAATTCAGCGTTAGCTACATATGAAGGAACNATAATTTTTTCAAGTCATGATAGAGAATTTATTTCATCACTTGCTACTAGAGCTATGGAAATAAAAGATGAAAAAATCACAGATCATAACGCTAATTTTATTGAAAATCTTGATCAAATAAAAATTGATCGNTAACTACTAAATTATTTTTGGCATATCAACTAAAATAATTTCAGAAGATTTAAGAAAATTAAAATNAATTTGATCTTCAGACTGAATATAAAACCCATCTCTACTATTAATTTTATTNATATTATTAATATTAACTAACCCTTCTGAAACAACACCATAATAATGCCTATTTTTATGTAATTTATATTTTATTATTTCTTTCTGCCCAATAATTCTAATTACTGAAGCATCTTGTTGTATTTTTAAAGTATCTGATTGTTCATATTTTAATTCTCCAGATGCTAAAATTTCAATAGCTTTATTATTATTTGCTAAATTAATATTTTTCCATGTTGGTTTAATATTATTCTTATTAGGTTCAATCCAGATTTGAAATAATAAAGTTTCCTCGGAAGATAAATTATATTCAGAATGTGTAATTCCTGAACCTGCAGACATTACCTGAACTTGACCTTCTTTAATTTCTCCATTATTACCTAAATTATCTTTATGCGAAATTTTACCTTTTCTTATGTAAGTAATGATTTCCATATTGTGATGAGAATGCATAGGAAATCCAGAATTAGGTTGAATTAAATCATCATTCCATACCAGTAGAGGTTTTTTTGGTAATAAATTAGGATTATAATAGTTAGCAAAATTAAAATGGTATCGAGCGTTTAACCAGCCATAATTATGGTTCCCTAGCTCTTCAAAAGGGAAGTGAGTAATCATTTTAAATCCATAATTTCTAAAACTCCTTCACCGATCATGGGATTTTTATTTGGTAATTTCAATGTAACTTTACTTTTAAATCTAGTGTAGTAAGGGTCTATGTTTGAGAGGCTAAATAAAAAAGGTATAAACGGTGTTTTATGTACATCAAATAAATATAAATTTTCAATAACTTCAACACCTTCTATTTCTAAATAAAAATTATCATTTGTTAAAATTTTTAATTTAGAAAATAATGCTTCATTATTTTTCTTATATAATCCTGTTATAAGATTTTCTTTAGATGTAAAAATACCATTTTGACCATAATTCTCATAAATAATTCCAGTACTATCTGCAATAAATATACCTGGTATTGAGTATCCTCCTCTTGCAGATGTAGTATTAAGCTCATAACCTATTATAGTATATTCACCTACTGTACCTCTAAACCACAACCAATCATCAAATAATTTTTGTAGTTCAATATTACCCCAATTGTGATCATGGTAACCTGAACCTGAAATATTTATTTCTTCATTATTATATGTTAATTTACCATTGACTAATCCATTTGGTACGGCTGCTAACCATGCAAAATAATCTTTACCTGCGTTTATAATTCCATCCTGAGGTCTATAAGGTTTTATTGTAGCATTTAATTCTATATCTAATCCAAAACCATCAAAATCATCTGGATTAATTTTTATTTTATATTTTTCTAAGTTACCTATAAAATGATTGTTGTTATATTGAACATTACAACTATCTTTTTCAAAAAAGGTGTCATTCTTTTTAAAAAATTTAATTTTTTTATATTCTGTTCCATCAGGTTTATTGTAATTAACGCCAATATAATAAAAATCTTTTATTGCTTTTATTTTCCAAAAATAAACTACAGCTATGCTTCCGTCATCTAATTTGGCATCAAAATACCACCATTCATATTCTTTATTTTTACTATTTGTTCTTAAGCCATCTTCATATGGTAAAATAGTATTACCTAGTTGATTTGCTTGTAGTTGAGGATCAAAATCGGTGTAATCTTTTGAACCTAAATATAAGTTAGAGCATCCACTCAACAATAAAGTAGAAATTATTAAAATAAGTTTGATCATTATTTTATTTCCTCATATTTCGAGAGTGCTCTTTGTCTAGAAAACTTATAATCAACTATAGGTTTAGCATATGTTAATTGACCAATGTAATTCCAAGGCTCATTTAAAATTTTGTTTGGGACATTTTTTAATTCAGGTACATAATGTTTTATATATGTACCATCNGGATCAAACTTATTTCCTTGAAGAATAGGATTAAAGATTCTAAAATATGGGGCAGCATCTGCACCTGTACCTGAAACCCATTGCCATCCTGCAATATTTGACGCATAATCAGCATCAAGCAAACAATCCCAAAACCACTTTTCTCCGAGCCTCCAATCAATTAATAAATTTTTAACTAAAAAAGAGGCAACTACCATACGAGTCCTATTATGAATAAAGCCAGTTTGCCATAATTCTCTCATTCCAGCATCAACTATTGGGTATCCTGTTTCTCCTTTTGTCCATGCAACAAATTTAGCATTGGAATTTTCCCAATTAAATTTATCAAATTTAGTTTGAAGATTATTTTTCTCCATATGCGGAAAATGATATAATAAATAGTAAGAAAACTCTCTCCAACCTATTTCTGATTTGTAATGATCTATACCTTTATTACTCGTTAATTTATTTAACTCGTGCCAAATCCTATTAACAGAAATTAAACCAAATCTAATATAAGGTGATAATTTAGAGTTTTTTTCTAATGCAGGAAAATCTCGTTCTTCTTTATAATCATTGATTTTATTTTTTAGAAATTTATTAAATATATTTAAGCCATCGTCCTCTGAAATTTTCCAAATTTTATCAAATTTATCATACCATTTATATTCATCTAATAAATTCAAATCATTTATAGATGTGTTGTTTTTAATATCAATGAAATTGATATTAGAAGGTTTGCCTTCTGGTTTGGTTGGCATAGGAGCACTTAAACATCCACGTTTGTAATACGGTGTAAAAACTTTGTAAGGTGTTTTATCGTTTTTTAAAATCTCATAAGGCTTCCATAATAAAGTACAATTATAAAATTTTAATTTAATATTAATGAATTCTAATGATTTTTTAATTTCATTAAAAAACATTACATCATTATCTAAAAATGGTTCTTCACAATANATTGTTGTGATTGAATGTGTAATTGCCAGTTNTTTAATTATAGAAAATGTATCCCCNGCATAAAATTGTAACTTATTATTTAATTTTTTATTTAAACTAGATAAAGAATGAAATAACCAATATTTAGAGCTAGACCCAATTGGTTTATGAGTATTTATATCATCCTTAATATAGACGGGTAAAATATCATGATTGGCAGCTGCATTAAACAATACTGGATTGTCATTATATCTTAAATTATTTTTGAATAAAACTAGGGCAGCCATTTGGATAACATCTAATCAAAAGAGTTAATATACTTAAATAATAATGGTACAACCATACCCCATGAAATCGCAAGTAACACATAAGCAAAATTAGTTTGAATCTCTAGTGACCCAATACTTAAACCTGCGCTGTATGATAGCGGGCCTCCAATAAAACCCAAAAGAGAAGATATTATATATTTTTCTTTTAGATTATCTAATGCGTAAAGTAGCGTAATAGCAAAGCCTGCCCACATAGATAAAATCCAAAGTGGTGATAAATTATAANANNCCAACAATCCACCTTTATAATCAATTAAATTAAAGACTGAAAATAAACTATCTATTACTAAACCACATGTAATTGCAATTAAAATTACTTTGATGTCTTTACTTTTAAANTTAACTAAAAATAAATGNANTAAAATAAATACTAATGTTGCCAATGGACCTAAGTAAGGTTGACCCCATACTGAGCANAATGCACAAAGTACCCAACAAATTTTAAAACCAATAATATCATATATTTTAATATACTTCATCATTTGTTACGTAAATATGATAGATTTTTTTTATTAAATTCTATTGGTGTAATATNGAAATCTAGAAATAGATTGCCTATATCACAACTATTGCCTTCAAGTAACATTGTTAGTTGATCTCTAGTAATTGGAAACAACTTAAATCTATCTAAAAAGAAGGCTACTATTTTAATAGGTAATACTGGCGCTGGAATCATTAACTTTCTTTTGTTTAAAGCGCTACTTATAATATGAATTATTTTTTTCCAATTATATGATTGGCTACCTCCTAAATTATAAGTCATATTAAAATGTTTTTCATTTTGAATGCATTTGACAAAAAAATCAGCTACGTTTTCAACATGAATCGGAGACATTTTAAATTTTCCTGCTTCAAAAATATTCATTCCTGGAAAAAATAAAGGTGCTGGAATGGGTAGTTTTAACATTGTATCCCTTAATTGAGAACAAAATTCTTGGTCATTAGTCGGTTTGCCAAAAATTAATGATGGACGAAAGATTGTATAATTTAAACCTGACTTTTTTAAATATTCTTCAGCTTTAAACTTTGTGCATTGATATCCTGTTCCATCCAATTTGACACCATTGGCACTCATCAAAACAAAATGTTTAATTTTATAGTAAACTGCTCTATCAATTATTTTTTTTGCATATTGATAATGTAATTTTTCGTAAGTAATTCCTTTTGATGGAAATTGTCTAATAATACCTATATTATAAATTACTGTTGAACAATTCATCATGGTCTGATCTAAAGATGTATTATTTGTTACATCTCCAGTTGATATATTAATATTATCTATATCTTTTAATTTATTCTCACTTCCATTTCGTACTAACGTATGAACCTCATGCTTATGATTTAATAAAGATTTTAAAATATATTTTCCTACAAAACCTGTGCTGCCAAAAACTGCTACTTTCATAGTTTTCCCTTTGCTTTAATTAATTTATTTCAGTTGATAATAAATTAAAATATAATTCAAAAGTATCATTTATAAATCTATCTCCAATATCTGGAAACCAAGATTTAGATTTATATTTAATACCATATTTAGATCTGTCAATTTCTATAAATCCAGATGCCAATCCAACACCCTCATTAATTACAATATTAGCGGTAAATATAATAGGGTGTATCTGATTCTTTATCTCTAAATCAGCCTCAATTTTGTAGTCATTATTCTCTAATAAGATGACACTATTGATTTGTAACTTAGCTTCAGGGTAAGTTGATGTATTAAAAAAATCTTCATTTTTTAAATGTTTTACAAGATACTTGTTTGAACCTTCATCTTTAATGTCTGTACAAATAATTGAATTCATATCAATTATAATNTCGCCTCCAATNAACTTATTATTATCTATTTTAAGCAAACTAGTATTAACAGATATAAGNCCATCATGGAAAGAACCTGTAGATTTTGTCCCTTTCCATTTAATTGATGATTTAGTATCNTCAATNGAAAAGTTACTANTCGGAATAACCAATGAAATTAATAATGTGTATANTATTTTAATCATAATNGCCTCCNNNNGCACGNTTTGCACGTTTTAATATAAGTATATTTTGTTTAAATTTGCAAATTATAAATCAATTCCAATNGTAATCTCATAACGTCTATCGGATTTTTTCTTTGTTATAGGATTATATTGCCATGCATAGTTTAACTTAAAAGGCATGCCNAAAAATATAAATCTTGGCCCCCAACCGTATGACATAACCCATCCATGATGCTGATTATTNTCAGGATTACGATTTATCCAATTTTCTTTTTTTGTAATATCTGGTAAAGACTCATTGTTNGACCATGCAACGCCTATATCTGCAAAAATTATTCCATTTATTTGACCAAACCAACTTATAGCNGGAAAATAATATAATAAAAATGGAGCTCTNAGTTCAAAATTATAAAGCGCGATATTATCNCCATACTTGTACATAAATGGAACTCCTCTAATTGGNGTAACATTCTCAGTNAAATTAAAAAAAGTTAATAAATTATCATTATCATTGGAAAATTCATTTTCATAAAAATATGAAATATTTGGATTAGATGAGTAAAAAGAAGGTTCTGCTCCTAGGTACATAACTTGTCTATCTTTNCCCCATGTGTGNCCTAGAAAGTTTCTTAATAATAAACTAACCCCATTAAATAATGGTTTATAATATCTACCATCAAAACTTACTAAATTTATATCATAGCTAGAAGTTGGAGCTGTTTTNTAATTTAAATATAGTCGCGTTCCATCAATTGGATAAGTATAAAACCACCTAGTATTGTCCCAAACATATTTACTACTTAATGTAGTTAAGTTACCAGTAAAAATATGATTACTACTTTCTATACCTCCATATGTGTTAGGATTAATAATTTCATTGTGTACTAACATTAAATAATGGTTAACATTAAATTCAAATCTATTAAATCTTGATAAGGGTTTATTTGCATTAATACCAACAGCTATATTTTGATATAATCTCTGCTCTTGAGTTATAATATTGTCATCATTGTACTCTGGAGCGCTAGTNGCAATTGCATAACCATCATGTGAAAATAAAAATGTCCAGTCTATCAAATTTGGTAAATATCTATATACTAACGCGTAATCAGATCTTTTAAAATTTACATTTAATTCAGTAGCNAAATAAATTTTATGGTCACCTAAGATATCACTAAACTGAAATACACCTAAACCATTTTGACTATAGTTGTTNTTAGCATTATTTATACCAACCCCAACTGAAAGTTGACCTACATCTAAACTAAATTTAGTTTTGTATTTTTTAACAATATAATTATCTAANCTNTCTTTAAAAGAAGTTGATTTAAAATCAATATTNTTNGATGATTNTTTTCTTTTAATTATGTTTTGATCAAATATATAATTTCTATAACTATTTGTTCNTTGATTTAATTCATAATTCAATTTTGTNTAGTCATANGTTNCCTGNTTTAATTTCCAATTTGCAATGTCCTTATTNATAGACAATGTATCTTTAGAGTTATANTAAGAATTTTCTAATTTTGAAATTTGAAANCGTCTATCATTNAAACTTGAAAAAAATAAAGTAGTATCATTAGCGCTAATATGAGTTATTCCAGTATATACATTCGTAACCATATGATGNTGATTAGTAACNNAATCCTTATGAAAAATATTATTAATACCATTTTGNTCAGAAATATATAAAATTAAACTATCTGATTCTATTGATATAGGATAATGTTCGTTAAATGGACTATTTGTCAATTGGGAAATATTTTTTGAAGTTAAATCTAAAGAATATAAATCATATTGATTTGACCAAAATGTATTTCCATATTCACCTCTATCAGAACTAAATAAAATCTTTTCACCATTATTTGACCAATTTATTTCTTTGACACTAAATATATCATTTGTCAATTGAGTAAGAACTTCGTTTTGTAAATCATACAAATAAATATCACTTTGCTTATCATTAGTGCCAACAAAAGCGATTATATTATTATTAATTGGATTCCAAATTGGTTGAGAAATTGAACTTAATTTATTTTTATCAAATTGTATTTTAGTTTTTTTCTTAGAATTAATATTTACTATATATAATACATCTTCTCCTCTTGATGAAGATGCAATAATAATCTTTTTATTATTATTAGACCAAGAAATACCAGGCTTCAAAATATGTAATTCTTCAAAATCTATACTAGTTCCACTATTTAAAATTTTATTAATAGCTGTTTTAGCACAATCTTTACAATCACTTGGAACAATACAAATACTCATTAAACCATCTTGATTTGAATAATAGGCTAACTTTTCTCCATTAGGTGATATCGAAGGTGCAATATCATATGAACTATTAATTTTATCATAATTAAGGATTGTATTTGAAATTTCTTCAACTTGTTTTCTATTATTAATATCAGGCCAATATTCCTCTTTTAAGTATTTATGCCAATCAGATTCTAAATCTTCTAAACTAATATTTAATGATTTTTTAAGAGCAGAATTTAAATCTGAAGAAGAAGCAATAGCTGAAAATATAGAGGCAATTATAGTTGGTGCTTCTGTTTGTTTAGCATTATAGGCTGTATCTAATTTTTCCACAATAAATTTCCATATAGATTGACCTCCTCTATATGCAAGAAATCCATTTAACTCATTTAATGAAGGTAGTTTATCACTATTAATTACTAAATCTCTAATCCACATATCAGATTCAGAATCCCATGGAGCGGCTAAAAATTCTGCTAAACCTTCATTCATCCAAAGGGGTATTAAAACAACATCGTCATTTTGCATATTTTTAACACTTCCCTTATAAATATAATCATTTATAAAAGCATGAACTAATTCATGATGAATAACATTTCGAAATTGTTTATAATTTCCATCATAAGGAATTACAACTCTATTTTTATATAGTTCAGTAACCCCCCCAACTCCTTCAGGCATATACATATCAATTATATTTGTTTGTTGAAAATCATTATGTGAATTATAGACAATAATAGGAACTCGATTTTTTAATTTCCAGCCAATTGCGTTTGATATAACATCATAGGCTTTGAGTGATTCGCTAGCAACAAATTCTGCATTGCTATTTATTGAAATTTGATCATTCTTTTGAATTGAAGAATCAGAATCATAGAAATATATATCAAAATATTTTGATTGAATATAGTTCCAATCAAAACTTTTATATTGCACAACATTCTTACCAAATTGACTATAGATAGGAATTATAAAAATTAAAATGATATATTTTGTAAATTTCATGGTATACTTATTATAATATAGTAAATACTAAAGGTTTCCAAAATTAGTAACAATATTATTAATAAATAACTATTTATTTATAAAGAGGNGCAAATAAAAATGCAATTACCCGTTTATTTTATTTCAGATAATCATTTTATGTTAGAAACAAATTCTGCTGAAAAGAAAAGNCGAGAAAAATTATTTAATTTATTTGAAAATATTAGTAAAACAGGNGGAACATTAATTATTGGAGGAGATTTTTTTGATTTTTGGTTACAATCATTTGTAGGTGTACCAAAATATTANAATGATCTTTTAGAGGCTCTCNAAAANTTAAGTAAACAAAATATTNTCATTCACTATGTTTTGGGAAATCANGACTANTGGGANTTTGGTATTTTAAATAAAAAATANAAATGTATAATTCATAAAGGNGATNTAAGTTTAAAAATAGATGATATNTCTATATTCATTACACATGGNGATGGTTTGTTAAAAAATGATAAAATGTATAGNTTTATGAAAAAAATTATNAGAAGTAAAGTGTTTATTCTAATNGTNAGATTNATACCTATATCAATTATGACTATGATTGCAAGAAAGATAACTGACACAAAAAAGAAATTTGATAAAANTTATANNGGGATTAATAAGCAGCAAAAAGAGGAATTACAAAANTTTGCTTTTAAAAAAATGAACANTGATAATNTTGATGTATTATTAATGGGACATTATCATCAAACAGGAATTGTTGNTGATNATNATAAAAAGTTNATACANTTAGGNGATTGGATAAATCAATNTACAGTTACAATATTAGATGAAAGTAAAANTTGGAGTCAAAAAAGATGGTAAAATAATTNATNTAACTATATTTGGAGGATTTAANGTATATTCCTTANCTTTATATACCNNATATGAATNAAAAAATATGAAAAATACTATATATATATTAGCTTTAANTTGTTTATTTATCAGCTCNTGNGTTATGCGTNATGGTAAAGTAGAACGTATTTCTTTCAATGATCGNCAAATAGAAACNATGGAAGATGTNAATACGCAAAGAGATTTATTANTNGANGGTAAAAGAGCNCCAATTACATTATTAATAAATGCTTATAATAATAATAATTTGAATTATGATGTTAGAATGGCTTCATTAGAAGCNCTAGCNGAAAGNAAAGACCCTTTAGTAATAGAGGCTATACAAAAATCAATACGTAANGCAGAANTAATTGANTTAGATATGATGATTAAATCAATTGCACTACTTGCAAAATANGGTGATACAGAATCAATTAATGCATTAACTTCTGCTCTTAAAAAAAGTGAAGCTAAGATTATGNATTTAAGAGANNTAATAGTTACAGCCATTGGNGAAAATGGTTCTGATGACCATATAATTACNTTACTTGAATTATATGAAATCAGTAGAATTAATCATCAAAAAAATAGTCAACTTCTNGCTNTAGCTCTAGGTAATATGGGTGATGATAGAGCAATTCCGGTACTAATGGAAATTGCTCAAAATAAAGAACATAATTTNATTACAAGAAAATTNGCTGTTGATATCTTAGCAAAAAAAGAAGCAANAGAATTAGTTGATTATTTCATTGAATTATTAGGTGATCCAANNACAAGACAAAGCATGAATGATTTTGCTTTAGANGTGATGGGCGANTTAGATAATCAACAAATGATATTAGCATTACTAGAATCNTATCAAATAGGAAAACAACAATATTATAGNATGCTGATTAGNTTAATGGATATAATGAGTGAACAAAATAATGTTNAATTAAAACCCGTGATTATTGAAGTAGCTTTAACTGAACATTTGCCATATCACATAAGAATTAAAGCAATTAAATCATTAGCTAATTTTGGCGACCCTTCAGTGNTTGATAAAATTATTATCTTACTAGATGAACCTAAAAACTATATTTTTTATGATCATATAGTTAATTTAATTTTATCAATGGATGTAATGTCAGATTANGAAGGAGAATTAAGNCANGCATCTTTTAATGCTATGAATAATCAAAAAGAGCTAGAAGAATGAAGTTTAAATTTAAGATATTAATGATTTTTGTGTTAGTGATGAATATGACNGCATGTTCAAGCTCTAAAAAGAAATCTAANANTNCTAACAAANTTGTTAAGACTGAAATAAAAACTAGCACACTTTTTAATGAAGANACAAAACCATTTTATACTGTTGATCCAAAATTAGAAGAAATTGAGTCTGAAATTGCACTATTAAAAGAGCAAGTAATACAATATCAATCTCAAAATACAACTCCTAATTTTAATACTGAAGTTCTAAAATTATTAAGAANTCCTGGAATAAAACATGAAATTCAACTTTCNAATGGNACAANAATTCAAGGTGTTATTATATATGAAAATGNAGATCAGTTAATTGTAGAAACACAAATAGGGCAATTNCAGATAAATAAAGATGAAGTATTAAATACTTTAGATATACTACCTCCTCTTGCAAATTTAGAGTTTATTGGAGACGCAATTGAAGAAGTGTATCAAAANCAAAGAGCTTATAGAGGTTCAATTAAAAATAATGGCTTAAAAAGAGCTGACTTTGTAAGAGTTGTGTATACCTTACATGATGAAAATTCAAATTTAATTGCCATTGATTCTGCATTTATATCAGGCTCAAAACAAATTTTCAATTCAGGTATTATTTCAGATGCATCANTCAATCCGGGAGATTTTGCAGAGTTTTATGTTGTTATTGAATCATTGGATAAAAAGGAAATAAAATATTTTCTACGTGATGTGCGTTGGGAATATTTTGAATAAATTATATAGCAGTGAAATCCTATCATAGACTTTTTTTATATATAATATCATTATTATTTCTATTCAGTTGTAAATCTGAATCAAATATTACTGTATATAAACTAAAAAAAAATAAATCTACAGTTTCNTCTACTGAAAANACTAATCTNGNAAGNAGAACTTTAAACTGGAATACACCAANTAANTGGTCGGAAAANCCNCCAACANATTTTAGATTAGCAAGTTTTGATATTTTAGCNNAAAGTGGAGAANTAATAGATTTNTCAATTACAAGCTTTCCTGGTGATGCTGGCGGAATAGAACAAAATGTNAATCGCTGGAGAAGACAAATAAATTTAGATCCACAAAATATTAATACTATTATGAATATGGCTAAAATAGAATCTAGTATGTTAGGAGAATACTATATTTTTGATCTAGAAAATAATATTACTAATCAATCTATTATTGTTGCATTAATACCTTATTTAAATAATGAAAGTATTATTTCAGAAACTATATTTATAAAAATGGGCGGTAATTATAATTTAATGCAAGAATTAAAATATGAGTTTGAACTGTTTTGTAAATCAATACATTGGTCAAAATAATGAATAGAAAATTGATTAGAATTATATCGAATCCTAAAGTTTTTGTTTTTACTAACATTTGGTTAATGGTATTAGTTTTTATTGGAACTATTGAACAAAAAGATATAGGATTATTTGCAGCGCAAAATAAATATTTTTCTAGTACTGTTATCTGGTTCTATGGAATACCTTTACCAGGTGGATTAT
Source organism: bacterium TMED6 (assembly GCA_002167465.1). Classification (GTDB taxonomy): domain Bacteria; phylum Fidelibacterota; class Marinisomatia; order SCGC-AAA003-L08; family D37C17; genus TMED6. The sequence continues at coordinate 77,753 of NHBL01000014.1, read as the reverse complement.
TAACAATGCTTGTATTATCTTTAAATCTTTTTTCTTTTTTTCTTAAACCAAATATATGGAATAAAAAAAAGTTAGGCGTTTTGATAGTTCATATTGGTGCATTAATTTTATTAATTGGTTCTGGTATAACTAGTTTTTTCAGTAAAGAAGGTAATATGATTATTATTGAAAAGGACCAATCTGATTATATGCATAGTTTTTACTATAAAGAATTTACAATTTTAAATTTAGACGAATATGTTGATAGTATTGAAGTAATTAACTTTAAAGAAAATTTATTAAAAAATAATAATATTCTTGAATATAAAAGTCTTCCTTTTAAAATTGAAATTATAAATTATTTTTTAAACTCAAAAATTGAATCAAGAACTAATAATAGTTTAACACCACTAAGAGGTGATGCAATTAAGTTTGAGTTAAAAGAGAAATTACCTGAAAAAGAAATGAATGAAAATATTTCAGGAGTCACATATAAAATTATATCTAATAACAATATGATTAATGGGGTTTACATTTATCAGTTGGAACAAAAAATGCCAGAAATAATTACTATTAATGGTATGGATTATGCAATATTAATTAGACCTGAAAGAACCTACCTACCTTTTAAAATAAAATTAACTGATTTTAAAAAAGTGATGCATCCGGGTACTAAGATTGCCAAAAGTTTTAGTTCAGATGTATTTTTAGTAGATAATGAAAATTCAAGAAGAACATTGATCGAAATGAATGCACCTTTACGACACAGAGGTTATACCTTATATCAAGCTTCATATGCTGAACTACAAGATGGAAGAGAAGCTACTGTGCTTGCTGTAGTTCAAAATTATGGAAGATTATTTCCATATATATCAAGTATTATTATGTGTATTGGTGTATTACTACAAATGATAATTCGTATGCCAGGTTTACTAAAAAAATGATTAAAAAATATTTAATTATATTATTATTAATTTTATCTCCTATTTGTGCCGAACAATTTAGTTTTTTACATATTCCAATTCAAGAAGAGGGGCGTATTAAGCCTATAGATTCATTTGCGCGCAATCAATTATTAAAAATATACGGAAAAAGTAAACTTACTATTTATGAAAAAGATAATACAAAGCATAATATTTCTGCAATTGATTGGCTATTTTCTATATTAAAACAAGAGCCTTCTAGTTTAAATCAAATTATATTTAAAATTGAAAATCCAGATGTTGTAAAATCTTTAAACTTAGATATCACTAAAAAACTTACATATAGTTTTAATCAAATTAATAATGGTCTTAATCAAGATAACAATAAAGAATTAATTCAAAATATTAAACAAACAGATAAAAAATATCTCTCATTAGTAGAAAAACAGATATTAGATCTTGATATAAAAAGAAATCTATTTATCAAATTATTTAATAGTGCATCATGTATTATACCAATGACAGTTATATCCAATCCTCTTTTAGCCAAAGCATTTGAAATTTCAGAATCTCAAGGTATTAGCTATTTCTACTATTTAAATAATCAAATCAAGATACACCATAATTTACAAAAATTAATAAATGTAATAGATACAGAAGACACTTCTAATGAAATCTTAATTGAATTGAGAGAAATAATGGATATTATTTCAGTTTATGAAAATGAACTTTTTATGCGAAACCACTCATCTAAACTTAGAAGTTCAGATATCTTAAAATTAATTCCAGATGATGTTGAATGGCAATCACCATGGAATATTGTTGATCAAATTAAGATTGGTAATGCAATATCTGAAGAAAATATGTTAATTATATCTATCTTAGAAAATCTATTAAATCATTCACAATCTAATAAAGATATAAATAATAAAAACTTATACGAATATAGATTAACTATTGAAGCTGTAACTGATATTAATTCTAATATTTTAATTAGAGAAGTGAATTATAACCAATCTAATTTATTTTTATGGAGTTTAATTTTTTATATTTTAACTCTCACAAGCTTATTAATAATATCTATCTTTAGATTTAATTCTATCAATTTAAACCTATTACCTGTAATATTAATTATAATAGGATTTTTGTATCATCTTGCAGGTATAGTAATTAGAATGACTATAATGGCAAGACCTCCTGTTTCAACATTATATGAATCTATTATTTTCGTTGGATTAATTACTGTATTATTTAGCATCATTTTAGAAATTATTAAAAAAGATCATTTAAGTTTATTCGTAGGTACAATTGGTGGTATTATTTTACATTATATTTCATTTAGATATGCAGCAGATGGAGATACTTTAGGGGTATTAGTCGCAGTTCTTAATTCAAATTTTTGGTTAGCAACACATGTAACTACCATTACTTCTGGATATGGAGCTACAGTTATATGTAGTTTGATTGGGCATCTATATTTGATCTTAGCTGTGTTTAATCCAAATAATAAATCACAATTAAAAACTATCTATAAAAATATGTTAGCTATGACGTTTATAGCACTATTTTTTACAATGTTTGGTACTATCTTAGGTGGTATATGGGGCGATCAATCTTGGGGAAGATTTTGGGGTTGGGATCCAAAAGAAAATGGTGCATTATTAATTGTAATGTGGTTATTAATGATGATTCATCTAAAAATTTCTGGAATGGTAAAAGGTGAAGGGTATGCTCTAGGGTTAGTTTTAGCAAATATTACTGTTGCCCTTGCATGGTTTGGTGTGAATTTACTAAGTGTTGGATTACATAGTTATGGATTTACTGATGGTGCTGCTTTTAATTTACTAGTGTTTATTATTTTTGAAATCTTTTTTGGTTTAACTTTATATGGAATGATTAAGTATAAAAATTATTATTTAAAATAATATATATATAAAATAGCCTACCTTCCTTTAATGGGTTGTTGAAATAATTTATATGTAATTAAAAAAGAAGTTAAGCCAATTACAATCAAACATAATAAATAGTAGGGCCAATCAGGTAGTATTTGAGTTAAATTTTGTCCTTCTGGTCTATAATGTGTAAACCAATAATTAGATTTATTAATATGATTAAAGTAAAAAATAGAAAAAAATATCATTGCATTTAAAAATATACTTTTGATTAAATCAGTCTTTGTAATTATTAAGTTATCTTTATATACAATCATTGAAAATAATAAAAGATTAAAATGAGATAAGTATAAATGCACATGTTCAATTATTAATGAATCATTAGTTAGATTTGAATTAGTAAACCCAGTAATTCCACCTCCTAAAGCATTTAAAGCTAACAGTGGGTAAAAATATTTATTTTTAAATAATATACTTAAAAAAATTCCCCATTCAGTCAAATAACACAAATGTAGTGGTAGATGAATATTAAAATCAAACAAACGTTCATAAATTAAATAAATATTAAAGGTTAAAAAATTAATTATAAGCAATAACTTTAAAATCTTATTTAATCTTATTGTATTCGTGAATTGAAAATTAAAAATAACTAATAATAAAATTAATAGACTTGAAGTAATAAAATGGGTATTAATCATAAAAATTAATTATTAATTTTTTAGTGCATCAGAAAATACTAAATGAGTGTCTTCTATTAATTGCTCTAATGTGTTAATTGAATATTTTTTTGTATCAATTGGCTTACAAACTTCAATGTCAATAATTGAAGGTTTTATAAACCATCTTGTTTTAGGTTTAAATTTAAACCCACCTTTTACTATTACAGGTAGTATTGGCGCTCCTGTATTCAGAGCCATATGAAATCCACCCTTCTTAAATTGCTGTAATTTTCCATCCGTAGTTCTGGTTCCTTCAGGAAATATAACTATATGATAACCTAAATCTTTTATAACACTTTCTGCATGATTAATGGCACTTATAGCTTTTGTTTTTTCTTTTCTATATACTGGAATTGCTTTAAATGCTCTTATCATACTACCCCATATAGGAATACTAAAATTAAATGACGCTAATAATGCAGTATACTTTCCTTTCAATGGCTGCACACTAAAAAATACATCTGCAAATGATGTATGATTCATCATGATAATATAAGTCTGATCATTTGGAATTTTATTTTTCAATCTAATCCATGCACCCAAAAATATTAATTGAATTCTTGTTAAAAATGGTAAAGTAGGATATAAATATTTATGTCCTATTAAAAATGAAAATAATATAACATATAAACCAAAAATAAAAAAATAAATACCACCTAATAAATATAAAAAAATACTAACCAATCTTATAATCATATAACCTCTTGATTTAGAATGTGTGGAAAAATGTGATGATTTGCTTTGGGAAAAGCAAATTGGTCAAATTGATTAGGACTAATCCATTTATAGTTATCAGATGCTTTACATATAATTTTACCTGTGTTATACAAGCAATGATGTGCATGTAATGTAATTTTAAAGTGTGAATAGCTATGTTTTACTTTTGTAATAAATTTTAAAACATCTACATCTATTGACAATTCTTCAAAAACTTCTCTTTTAATACACTTCTTAATTGATTCATTTTTTAAAATTTTTCCACCTGGAAATTCCCATAATCCTCCTAAAAGTGCATTCTTTTTTCTTTTAGTAATTAAAATTTTATCTTTATTCCATATAATACCAACACCAATTGTATAATGTGGTAATCGCTTAGTTTGCTTTTTAGCTGCTGGATATTTTTCTATTTGATTTTTAATATATGCCATACAAAAAGATGCAACAGGACAAATTGAACACAAGGGATTTTTGGGTTTGCAAACATCTCTTCCTAAATCCATTATTCCTTGGTTAAAATTTCCAGGAGATCCTTTATGAATATTTGCAGACAAAAAATCTTTCATTTTGTTTAAAGATTCTTTTGAAAAATTTTTCAATCTTAAAACTCTGGCCATAACTCTCTTAACATTCCCATCTATAACATAATTAACTTGATTGAATGCTATTGATGAAATTGCTGATGAAGTATACTCACCGATTCCTTTTAAAGTTATTAACTGATCGACAGTTTTAGGTATTTTACCATTATGATCTTTGATAATTTGGTTGCATGCTATTCTGAAATTATTAACTCTATTATAATACCCTAATCCTTCCCAGTATTTAAATAAAATATCATCTGAAGCGTTAGCTACATCAAAAATTGTCGGAAATTTAATAATCCACTTTTTATAATAAGGAATTACAGTTTGAACTTGAGTTTGTTGTAACATAATTTCAGAAACCCAAATTTTATATGGATCTTTAGTCATTCTCCAAGGAAAATCTTCTTTATTATTATTATACCATGTTAATACTGTATTTGAAAAATTCATTTTGTGATTACAAATCTTTTCTGTGTAAATATAAGTCCCACCCTAATGATTCTAAAGATGATTGAATCTGTTCTATTTTATCAAAATNATATCTTTGTAAAATNGGTTCTAAATTNAGATGAATATCATGGTTGANATTTTTTACTAATTTTATACCTCTTGTTGATAAATTCAGCTTAATCGATCTTTTATCATTTAGNTCTTTACTACGCTTAATCAGGCNCNGNTTTTCAATTCGTTGAATATTTCTAGTCATGGTACTAATATCAATTCCTAATTTGTCAGATAAATTTGAGACTGATATTCCATCAAATGGAACATATAATAATAATAAGGCTTGTGATAGAGTTAAGTCAAATTTTGAAGATAGCTTTCTTAACAAAGCAAAATAATTTAAACTTATATCAGATAAATTTTCTGTGATATTCATAATTGTATGTTACAAATAATATATCGAAAATAAAATTAATTATTTACTACANAGATAAATTTGTTTTTCACTTTGTTGATTAAAAAGCTCAAATTCATAATTACCATAAAACTTGTTAATATAAAATTTTGAATCAGTTAATAGCCTATTCAATGTGTCAGGAAAAAACATTCTCATGTCAAAGCTATATATAAATTCTCTTTCATTACTAGGATTAATAAATTCCCAGGATATGTGATTGACTTCTGTATCTGCATTATAACTATTTGATTCCAAAATATTTAATTTTTTTTGAGTATTTGAATCTATAAACTCCATCAAATCTGTTTTATTTTCTTTTATATTTGATATTAATTCATGAGATGGCATAAATATATCTATACCAAAAATAGAATTTTCATGCATATGATTCTTTATGCAATTAAAACAGGATACTACATCTTCATTTGTTAATAAGTGGGCTAAAGAATTAAACCCAATAAAAACTAAATCAAATTTTTTATTTAAATTAAAATTTGATGCATCGCTTAACACTAATTTTTTTTTATCATAATTTTTTAATTTTGATGCAAAATAGTCAATGAATACTTTGGAATTATCTATACCATAATAGTTAATGTTATTTTTTAATAACGGTAAACCTATTCTCCCTGTACCACAACATATTTCTAATACTGATTTATATTTTTTTTGTTTGATTATTTGATTCCAAAAATGAATATCATCATTTTTCCACCACATAATATCATCATATAATTGAGGATGATTGTAAATTGAAAATTTATCTTTTTTCATTAAAAATATTTTTTACAAATTTATCTATTTTATCATAAATAAGCTGTTTATCGTTTAATTCAGTATCAAAAACATTATGTCCAGTTTCATTTAAAATCATAGTTTCTAACTGTTTTGTTTTTAATAAATTTTGAATGATATAAAAATTTTCTATTGGAGCTGTTTGATCAACCTTAGAATGAATTAATAACAAAGGACTTTTAATTTTACAAATATTCGGTTTAATTGTATCCAGCAACTTTCTCATTTCATTTAAAGCAGACAAAGGATATTGATTGTATCCATAAAAAATGATATTTTTTGATTTAACTTGGTCTGGGTTGAAGGTACTTTTTTTAGGAACTATTTTTTTAAACCTATGAAATAATCTATTAATTACTCTAACATTAAATTCATTTTTGAACTTGAATACTGCTGATGCAGAAATTATTCCATCTAAAGGAAAAATTGTTCCTAAGTGTAATGATAGGACTCCCCCCATGCTAACGCCAATAACTATAACTTTATCGCATGAAGAATACATTTCTGCTACTCCTTGCTCTACAAATGAAAGCCATTCAGTATATTTTGTTATATTACAATCAGATAGCGTAGTTCCATGTCCAGGCAAATTATCAGCTCTTACTTGGAAACCTTTGGCTGCCATATGTTCTGCAATCTTTTTAACTTCATAAGTAGTGCTAGAAAAACCATGGATTATATAAACACCTAATCTACTATTCTCATTATATAGATAATTATTTGGATCAAATCTTGATGATATATCTTTATTCTTCATGATAAATTTTTGTAATTTCTTTAATACCTTTAATTTTATGCATGTTATTAATATTACTATTCATAAAAGAAATTAAAAAGTTATATAATTCTTGGCAATTATGAAATGACATTTTAATATCTTCAATACTATTTATATGGGTGGTATTAATTAATAAACAGTTTTTTAAGCTTTCATAGGTCAACACAAAATCTGTATCTAAAGAATTATTTATGCTGCAATTAGAACATAATAATGAATTTGATCTTAAAGAAAAAATAGCATCGTGTTTAAAAATACTATTGCAGGAATTACACCTATCAATATTAGGCATAAATCCCAATTGTTTTGATAAATGAAATAAGAAAAATATAAATAATATTTTACTTTGTTCTTTGTCCCCTGATAACTGATTTAAAACTTTATAAGTTAATCTGAAAATAATTTCTTGTGGGTATTCCTCTTCAAATAATCTATTAATTATATTTAAAATGGTAGAGCCAATTAGTATGGTTGAAAAATCTTTTCTTAAATGACTAAAGCTAAATAAAATATCTGCCTCTTTAATTAAATGCATAGATCTATTTTTTTTATAATAATAATTAAATTCTAATAAATTAAATGGCTGAAGAATAGATAATGAAGGGTTTTTAGGCTTGCGTATACCTTTGGCTATGAATGTTAACTTTCCTCTATCTTGTGTGAATACATTACAAATAATACTAGTATTACTATAAGGAAATATTTTAAGAATAATGCCCTGAGATGAAACTATCAATGAAATCTCTTAGTAGGCGCGAGCAAAAATTACTTCATACTTAGCAGGATTATTAGAATGAATACATTTTATTCCATCAACTTTTTGAGAAAAAGGAATGCATCTTATAGTAGCCTTAGTATCTTTTTTAATCATATTTTCACTATTTTCGGTGCCATCCCAACCACACTTTACAAAGCCCCCAGATTTTATTAATTTTTTAAACTCTGTATAATCTTTAGTTTGGTAAGTATTTTCTTCTTTAAAATTTTTNGCCTGCTNAAACAAAGATAATTGTATGTCATCTAAAAGATTTGAAAAATAACTTTTAATTTTATCAATTTCAATTTGATTTTTAGTATTATTATCTCTTCTTGAAAATACAATTATATTATCGCTNATATCACGCATACCAACTTCGATTCTTACAGGTACACCTTTCATTTCCCATTCATTAAATTTATAACCAGGTGACATTTTATCTCTNTCATCATAAAAATATCTAATATTATTTTCTTCAAAATCATTAATTAATGGTTTAATATATTTTGTAATTTTTTCTTTATCNATATCTGATTTAAAAATAGGAACAATNACAATTTGTATNGGTGCAACTTTTGGCGGTAATCTTAAACCTTGATCATCNCCATGTACCATAATTAANGCGCCTATNAGTCTTGTNCTAACACCCCAACTTGTAGCATAAACATAATCTTCTTTATTATTTTCATTTTGAAATTTTACATCAAAAGCCTTTGCAAAATTTTGACCTAAATAATGAGATGTGCCTGCTTGTAAAGCTTTTTTATCTCCCATCATTGCCTCTATACAATATGTTTCTACTGCTCCAGCAAACTTTTCTGATTCACTTTTATACCCAGTTAATACAGGAATAGCCATAATATTTTCTACAACATCTTGATAAATATCTAAAATTTTACGAGCTTCATCAATAGCTTCTTTCTCTGTNGAATGAGCAGTATGTCCTTCTTGCCATAAAAATTCGCTAGTTCTTAAAAATAATCGCGTTCTCATCTCCCATCTAACAACATTNGCCCATTGATTAATTAAAATAGGTAAATCTCTATACGAATTAATCCATTTTTTATACATTGACCAAATAACAGTCTCAGATGTAGGCCTTACAATAATCTCTTCTTCTAATTTAGAATTAGGATCAACTATTAATTTTTCATTTTCAACTTTTAATTTTGAATGGGTAACAACAGCACACTCTTTTGCAAAACCCTCTACATGCTCAGCTTCTTTTGCTAAAAATGATTTTGGAATAAACAGAGGAAAATATGCATTAGTATGATTTGTTTTTTTAAATCTACTATCAAATTCATCCTTTATAGATTCCCATATTGAATATCCATAAGGACGTATTACCATTGTTCCTTTAACTGGACCATAATCTGCTAACTGCGCTTTAGTAATTACATCTGTGTACCATTTAGATGCATCATTTGATTGTGGAGTTACACCTTTTGCCATATTTTTTTCACCTTTTAATAAAAAAATCGTTTTTAATTTATTTATAAAAAAATCTCTATGATAGAACTTTTTGAAATGAGGACAATGTATATTTTATATCTGACTTTGTAATACCATAATGAGTAACAAGTCTATATTTATTGGGAGATACTTCAAAAAATAAGATACCACTATTTTTCATTTTTGTTAATAATTCTGTTGATGATATAGTTTTAGATTTTAATTCAAAATAAATAATATTTGTTTTTACTTTATCACAATCTACATTTAATCCATTAATGTTATTAATACCNTCTGATAAAAGCTGTGCGTTTAAATGATCATCTTGAATTTGTGATTCTAATTGATTTATTGCTATTAAACCTGCTGCTGCGATTATACCTGCTTGTCTCATGCCACCACCTAAAACTTTACGCATTCGTCGAGCTGAATGTATAAATTCTTTAGAGCCACATATAATAGATCCAATTGGACAAGCTAGACCTTTAGATAAACAAAAAGTGATAGAATCAACATTATCAATCATATCTTTTAAAGATATATTTAATGCTGTTGTAGCATTAAATATTCTTGCACCATCAACATGTAATTTCAATTTATTTTCTTTAGCAATATTAGAAACTTCATCAATATAATCTTTAGATATAGGGCTTCCGAAACACATATTGTGGGTATTTTCTAAACTTATAAGTGAAGTTTGTGGAAAATGAACGTTATCTAATCTTATTGCTTGTTTAATTTCAGCTAAATCCATCAATCCCTCATCAGAATTTTGTAATTGATGAGAGTGTATACCCCCAAAAGCCGAAATACCACCAGCTTCGTAAATAAATGTGTGTGATTTATTGCCTAGTATAGCTTCTGTACCTCTAGGGCAATGCACTAAAAAAGAGATTAAATTNCCCATTGTCCCGCTAGGTACTAATAAAGCTGATTCTTTTCCAGATAAATTAGCAGCCTGTTTTTCTAACAAATTTACATTTTTATCTTCTTGGAATACATCATCACCTAATTCAGCATCAAAAATTGCTTGTTTAATTTCTTTTGAAGGTAATGTAACCGTATCACTTCTTAAATCAATTACTTGCATATTACTTTAATTCTTTCTTTAAATTATAACTATAAAAAATAAGATATATTTATGAAAAGCGAACCTATAAACTTTGTCAATGGTAAAATTATAACTCTTAATGGGTCTTTTCCTACAGTTGAAAGTATAACTTTAAAAAATGGAAAAATATACTCCTTAAATAATCCTAACCCCANATTTAAAACAATAGATTTGAATGGTGCTGTAATTATACCAGGTTTTATTGATGCACATTTTCATATTAAAAATCTAGGTCAACGATTAGAAATGGTTGATTTGAAAGGTGTTAAATCTCAAATAGAAATTGCTGAATTGGTATATCAAAAAAGTAAAGAATTAAAACCAGGAGATTGGATTGAAGGTTTTGGTTGGGATCAAAATTTATGGGATGGTTCTGAGTTCCCTGAAAAAGATGTTTTAAATTCTATATGCCCAAACAATCCAGTATTTTTAACTAGAATTGATGGCCACAGTGCGTGGATTAATCAAGCTACTATTCATCTAACAAAATTAAACATAAATGCAACTATACCTGGTGGAACAATTATTAATGAATGTATTTTAATTGATAATGCAATGAATGAGGTAAAAAAACATTTACCAGAACCTAGTATAAACAAAATAAAACAATGGATCTCTACTGGTGCAAATTATGCAGCTAAAAATGGTATTACTAATGTTCATGATGCATGGCAATCACCAGAAATTGTAGAATCAATAATTGAGTTAGTTCAAGAAGAAAAAATGCCAATTAAATGCTATGGTATGATTGGTGCCTCATTTAAAGATTATCTTAAAGATTTTTTTGATAAAGGGCAATATTCTGGAAAACAATATAAAATTAGATCTGTAAAAGCATTTATTGATGGCGCTCTTGGTAGCAGAGGTGCTGCACTTCATGAACCTTACTCTGATGATCATTGTAATTGTGGTTTAATTTTAATTTCAAAAGAAGACTTTGATGAAATAGCATCACTTTGTTATAATAATAATTTTCAACTCTGTACACACGCAATTGGAGATAGAGGAAATCAATTTGTTTTAGATACATATCAAAAATACCTTAAAGGTAAAAATAATAAAAGATGGCGCGTTGAACATGCTCAGATGCTGACTACAAATGATATTCAAAGATTAAAAGAATGNTCCATAATAGCATCTATGCAACCATCACACTGTACTAGTGACATGAAATGGNTAAAAGATAGAATTGGTGAACATAGNTTGCACAGAATAAGTCGTTGGAAAACATTNCTAGAAAATGATATTGTTATTGCTGGNGGNTCAGATTGCCCTATTGAAGAAGGTAATCCNTTACATGAATATTATGCAGCAGTAACACGTCAGGATCACGATGGTTTTCCTAAAGGAGGATGGCAATCGCAAGAACTTTTATCAAGAATGGAAGCCCTAAAAATATTTACTACAGGAGCTGCATTTGCAGAATTTTCAGAAAATTTTCGTGGAATTATTGATATAGGTTATGAAGCAGACTTAACTATATTATCAGATGATATTACTAATATTAGTCCTGATAAAATTTTAAAAACTCAAATTATTGCTACGGTTGTTAATGGTAATATCGTACACAATAATAATTTATATTAATAATTAATTGTAATAGAATAACCTGTATATTTTCGAATATTTACAACTTTATTATTTTTAAATAATAAATACTGTCCTTTAATACCTGTTAAAATATCTTCATAAATAGGTTCTTTATCTAAAGATAAACTCTTAATTTTTTCAGGTATTGATTCTATTGGAAATTTTATACTAGTCCATTTACTATCAATAATATATTTAGAAAATTTAGTCTTTAAATGAGTCTGTGCCTCTAAATAACATTGATCGAAATCTGGTTCTTCAAATTTTCCAGACAACATTTTTATCCAATGTGTTCTATCAGAATAAAATTGTTTTAAATAAACTTCAATAACACCAGCAAGATATCTATTAGGCGTTTTACATAAAATAATAGCCTTAGTTGCTCCCTGATCAATCCATCTAGTTGGAATTTGAGTATGTCTTGTTACTCCAATTTTTAAATTTCCTGTAAAAGACATATAAATATACTGATCTGACAAACAATATTTTTTAGACCATTCCATATCTCTGGATTCACCCTTGTGTGCTCTACATAATTCTGGTCGCAAAATACATTCTGATGTTTCAGGGCTNTCTCNAAAGCATGGAAAACAATANCCTTGAGCAAAGGATTTTTTAATTTTATTATTACANCTGATACAAAAAATATCACCATTAAAAGAAATTTTTATTTTTTTACTAATTAAATTATTTAATTTTACAAACTCATTTCCAATTGGTAATGAGTATTGAACTTCATCATTTAATGAAGAATTTAATTTTTGGATAACACCACTTTTTGATGATTTCATATTATAAATATTTTTTAAAAATTTACTAAAAGTTACAAAAGATTGAAATTGATTAAAACAAAGTCTTAATTTTACAATTATAATTTAATAATTATTGAAAGTTTATAAGTGCCAATAAAAAAAATAGTAAAAATATGGGATGATAAAAATATTTCGCATGAAAATATTAACTTTTTAAGATTAAAAACTAAAAAAGTAACATTTCCTACATCTGATTTTATTAAAAAAATAATACAAGATTTATTAGATACATATACAGAAATTAGTTGCGCCGGTATTGCAGCTAATCAAATAGGGTATGATTATCAAATTTTCATTGGAATGAAAACAATTGAAGATGAAAAAGATGCTGAAGAAATTGAAAAAATGGAAGCTGCAGCCCCATCAGATATAAAAAATCCGTATAGAAATAATTATGAAATTTATATAAACCCTCAAATTGACAAAGTAGATAATCAATCAATACAATTAGATGAAGAAGGCTGTTTGAGTATTCCGGGTTTAATGGTTTCTAGAGAAAGGTATGATAAAATTAAAATTAGATACTATGATTTAAATGGAAAGGTAATAAAAACTTCTATGACTGGATTTTTATCTAAATTATTTCAACATGAATTAGATCATTTAAATGGTAGTTTAATGTTAGATGACCTAAATAAAATAGAAAATTTATACCCATTAGAACCATCAAAAGAGAGTGCAGAGAAGTTTGGAAAACTATTTTCTAAATATCAAAAAATTATTAAATAAAAATTAAGTTGCAATATACATAGATTTGATAACTAAATTAAGGCACCATGAAAAAACATCTTATTATAGTAGAGTCCCCATCAAAGATTAAAACTTTAAATAAGTTTTTAAATGATAAATATACTGTAGAGGCGTCTGTTGGACATATTAGAGATTTACCTAAAAGTAAATTAGGCATTGATGTTGAAAATGATTTTAGTGCTGAATATCATGTCTCTCCTAATAGTACTAAAACTGTACAAACTCTTAAAAAAGCATTAAAAAATGCAGAAGAACTCTTAATAGCTACGGATCCAGATAGAGAAGGTGAAGCGATTGCATGGCATATAGTAGATGAATTAAAACCTAAAATTCCAGTTAAACGATTAGTTTTTAATGAGATTACTAAAACTGCTATTCTTGATTCGTTCAATAATACTAGAGAAATAGATATTGATTTAGTAGATGCACAAGAAACTAGAAGATTTTTAGATCGAATGTTTGGCTTTATGGTATCAGAAAAATTATGGTTCAATATGAAAAGTGGTGTTTCTGCAGGTAGAGTGCAAAGCCCTGCCATTAAGATTTTAGTTGACAGAGAAAAAGAGAGAACAAAATTTAAACAAAATGAATACTGGAGTTTGGGCGGACTTTTTCAAACTGATGATAGTGATATTAGTGCTAAATTAATCAAAATTGGACAAAATAAAGTAGCTACAGGTGCCTCATTTGATAAAAAAACAGGCACATTATTTAATGAAGATGATATAGTATTAAATGAAAAAATTATTGATGATTTTACTGCTCAATTAAAAAAAGATAAATGGAAAATATCAAAATTAGAAAAAAAACCTTTTACTCAAAAACCTTATGCACCATTTATTACTTCAACTCTACAACAAGAAGGTATTCGTCAATTTAGAATGAGTGCACAAAATGTCATGCGAACTGCTCAGGTATTGTATGAAAATGGATATATTACATATATGCGTACAGACTCTGTACATTTATCAAAAGAGGCAATATCTGCTAGTAGAAAAGAAGTTGAAAAATTATATGGAAAAGAATATTTACCTGCATCTCCAATACAATATAGTAGTAAAATAAAAAATGCACAAGAAGCTCATGAAGCTATTAGGCCTGCAGGTTCAACATTTAAACATCCAGATGAATTAAAAAATAAATTAGATACAAATCAATTAAAACTATATAGTTTAATATGGAAGAGAACTCTTGCATCTCAAATGAAAAATGCAAAATTAGAACGAACAAATCTTTGGATATCTAATGGAGAATATATTTTTGAAGCAAAAGGAAAAATTGTACTATTTCCAGGATTTTTAAAAGTATATGTTGAAGCAACTGATAACAAAAAAGATAGGGATGATAAAGAAGTTGTTTTACCTGATGTGAAAGAAAATGATCAGTTATCTTGTGTAGATTTAGAAAAAAAACAGCATTTTACAAAACCAATCAATAGATTCACTGAGGCTTCCTTAGTAAAAGAGTTAGAAAAATTAGGTATAGGCAGACCATCAACTTATGCAGCTATAATAAAAAAAATTCAAGATAAAGAATATGTAAATAAAGTAAATGGAGCAATGATTCCAACATTTACTGCTTATGCAATTGTACAATTTTTGGAAAATTATTTTGATGAACTAGTTAATTTAAAGTATACTTCAAATATGGAAGATGAATTAGATGGAATTTCCAGAGGTGAAGATAGTAAAATAAATTATCTAACTGAATTTTTTAAAGGATTAAAAAATAAATTAGAACAAGAATTTGATAAAAACAATGCACGTTTAATTTCATCATTTAATAGTGAAAAAAAGACAGTAGAAATTAGAATTGGTAGATATGGAATTTATGGACAACATGATGAAACGCGCTTTACAATTCCAACTGATTTTCCTCCAAGTGATTTAACAATGTCTAAAATTGATGAAATGATTGATCTAAAAAATAAAGCTCCAGAAATAATANCNAAAAATCCAGATACAAATGAAGATATTTTACTNAAAAAAGGTAGATTTGGGCCATACGTNCAATGCGATAAAAAAATGAAATCTTTACCNCCNAATATTGAAATGGAAGATGTAGATGAAAAATTAGCTATTAATTTAATAAGTCTACCCTTAACTATTGGAAAATGGGGGGATGATAATCAAGATATCAAATTAGATATAGGTAAGTTTGGTCCNTATATTAGATGCGGAAAAGAAACTAGATCCATTCCTGTAGATATTCCAATGTTTAATCTTACAGAAGATCAGGCTGTAGAATTATTAAAAGAAGGTAAGAAAAAAAGAGAACCNAAAATTGTTAAAGATTTAACAGGTGGTATTGAGATACGTGATGGTAGATATGGTATGTATATAACTGATGGAAAAACAAATGTAAAAATGCCTAATGGAATTACTACTGATGAACTAACATTAAAAGAAGCACAAAAATTAATTAAAGANAAAAAAGCTTCTCCTAAAAAAAGATTTAAAAAGAAAAAATGAATCAAGATAAAAAAATAATGGATAAAATTATTTCTCTTTCAAAACAAAGAGGGTTTATTTTTCAAAGTAGTGAAATCTATGGTGGATTAAAAAGTGCATATGACTATGGTCCACTGGGTGTNGAGTTAAAAAGAAATATTATGAATGAGTGGTGGCGGTCTATGGTCCATGAAAGAGAAAATGTTACTGGCCTAGACGCATCAATTATTATGCATCCAAAAGTATGGGAAGCATCTGGTCACTTAGCAGGNTTTTCAGATCCCTTAGTAGATTGTTTAATTAGCAAAGAACGTTTTAGGGCTGATAAAGCTCCAATTCCAAATATAGGCGATGAATTAAATATAACATGTGCTGATAAAGGACAAGCCAAAGATTATCAAAAAGCTATTCAAAAAAGATTTAATATAGAATTAAATCGAAATGGTAAAATATTGACAGGCTTGANAGTAATCGAAAAANATAAAATTGGTTTTTTTAATAATGAATCACAAAANCCAACNGAAGTATTTAATTTTCCTGGTTATGTNAGCCCAACATTTGGAAGTCCATTTTTAAGTGATGAGAAACAATTTAATTTAATGTTTAGAAGTCAAATTGGGGCTGTTGATGCATTAGGTGATATTGCAAATTTTGTTAATGAAAATAAACATTTAGATAAAGATGAGATGAAACAAGGTATTGAAAAAATTGTAAAAGATTCTGCTGTTTATCTCAGGCCTGAAACTGCTCAAGCGATGTTTGTNCAGTTTTTAAATTGCCAGCAAACAATGTCTATGAAAGTACCCTTTGGTATTGCACAAATGGGTAAAAGCTTTCGAAATGAAATTACAACTGAACATTATATTTTTAGATCATGCGAATTTGAACAAATGGAAATGGAATTTTTTGTAGAGCCNGGNAGTCAAAAAAAATGGCTTGATTATTGGAGAGATGCCCGTTTACATTGGTGGCAATCCTTTGCTAATTATCCAGAAAATTTTAATTATAGAGAACATGATAAGGATGAATTAGCACATTATGCAGATGCGTGTTATGATATAGAATATAANTATCCTTGGGGATTTGATGAACTTGAAGGTGTAGCTAGTCGTACAGATTACGATCTTAAAAAACATGCTGAACATTCTGGTGCAAAATTAAGTTATTTTGATCAACAAAAAGAAGATCCAGATACAGGAAAAATGGGTTGGCGATATACACCATATGTTATTGAGCCTGCTGCTGGTGCNACTAGGGGGCTTTTAGTTTATTTAATTGATGCTTATCATGAAGAAAATGTAAAAGATGCAAAAGGTAATGATACTAAACGAGTTGTAATGAAATTACATCCTAAACTTGCTCCATTTAAAGTGGCTATTTTGCCTTTAATTAAAAAANATGGNTTGCCAGAAATTGCACGCTCTTTAGTAAAAGATTTTATGAAATCTGGAATCAATGCNCGNTATGATGAGCAACATGCNATTGGTAAAAGATATAGAAGGCANGATGAAGTTGGAACTCCATATTGTATCACAATTGATGGAGAGACAAAAGATGATAATTGTGTAACNATTAGAGATAGAGATACAATGTTACAAGAAAGAATACCAATAGCAGATGCTATTGAAATAGTTAAAAATAAACTAAATCAATAAGTTTTTATTACCTCAAAATATTCTATTTTATTATTTTCAACTGTATATGAAATTGTATTTGGATTACAACATGTTTGACAATCCTCTATCAAGTCTACTGTTTCAGAACAATAAGAATCCTCAATAATTATAAAATTATATTGATGGCATGTTTGGCATAAGTATTTTTTTTCCATAATAAATAATAAAAATTTTACGGACTAACATAATATATGTTATTTTGATTATCATATTTAAATCTAATATGACCATCATGATGAAGTTGCAAAATATCAGTTTGGATAATTTCTAATTCAATGTGTGTAAAATTTATATATCCATCTTCACTGTGTTTTTTGTCAGGATCTTTTTTTAAATATTCTAATGGAATATTAGGNTGCCATTTTTTTAATTGTTGGCTAGGTGCATAAGGACCCATGTAACATTTTCTACTTTGTAAAGCTGTTTTATTCCATACTTTCATGGCGAAATTATTATTGTAATGCATAATTGCATGGCATGTTAATCTTATCTGTGTTCTTGATTGAATATTATAAAATAATGCTGAACAAAGATTNTTAGATAATAATTGTTTTACTTTTGGACTTCTATAATCTGCATTAAAATATATTTTAAAAGGATTGATTTTTACATCACGCAAAACAACTGTCCTTGATTCAGGAACATTATCTTTAATTGAAGATAAAGTAAAAGTATGATACAAGCTTTTACCATCCTTAACGGCATGATTTAAATTATTTAACTCATTATCATAAATTTTTTTTATTGTTTTCATAAATGTANTCCTATTAAAGAAAGTGCTCAGAAATTAATCTGAGCACTTGTAGCCCGTAGGAGAATCGAACTCCTGTTACAGAGATGAAAACCCTGGGTCCTAACCACTAGACGAACGGGCCAATTGAGCAATTAATTTATAATTAATTATATATTATTAACAAACGATTTATAATCTAGAAAATTTATTTGTGTAATCTATCAGTTTATCCCTAATACCTATTTCTAACATTGAATGGCCTGAATCGGGTATAATGTGAAACTCCGCTTCTGGCCATTTTTTATGTAACTCCCAAGCTGAAATCATAGGACAAACAACATCATAACGTCCTTGCACAATTACACAGGGTATATGTCTAATTTTATCAATTTGATCTAATAGCCATCCATCATATTCAAAAAAACCTTTGTTAACAAAATAATGACATTCTATTCTTGCAAACATATCAGCTACTTCTTCATTTTCAAAATGATGTAAAGATTTTTTATTTTGTAAAAGTTTACTGGTACTTGCTTCCCAAATTGACCATGCTTTAGCAGCTTTATATCTATCTTTTTTATTATTACCTGTTAATATTTCATAATATGATTTCATCATGTTATCTTGTTTTTCTTTTGGAATAGGTGCAAGGTATTTTTCCCATGCATCTGGATAAATATAACTAGCGCCTTCTTGATAAAACCAATTAAGCTCTTTTTTTCTAAGCATAAATATGCCTCTTAGTATTAGAGCATCACAAAATTTTGGATAAGTGATTGCGTATGATAATGCAAGTGTGGATCCCCAGCTACCTCCAAAAACTGTCCAAGTCTTTATCTTTAAATAGTTACGTATCTTTTCAATATCTTCAACTAAATCCCAAGTAGTATTATCAATTAATTCTGAGGAAGGAGTACTTTTACCGCACCCCCTTTGATCAAAAATAATAATTCTCCAAACTTTNGGATTAAAATATTGTCTATATATTGGTTCAATTCCACCACCTGGTCCACCATGTAAAAATACTACAGGCTTTCCTTNTGGATTTCCTGATTCTTCAACNTTTATAGTGTGCAAATCTGAAACTTCTAAATTAAATGTATTATATGGATCAATNGGTGGAAAATAATTATTCATATTAATATCCTTAGTATAATTGGGTTTTACAAATTCTATTTTTAAGAACTTTTTTNTTTAAAAATCTTAATAAATTATCACAAAACTGATCAATCATATCTGATTGATACTCTGGAAAATTACCTGAAATATGGGGAGATAAAAACAGATTTCTATAATTAAAAAAGGGGTGGTTTTCATTTAAGGGCTCTTCATTNAATACATCTAAAGTTGCTCCTGAAATTTGATTATTGTCTAAAGCATAGATTAATGCGTCATCATTAATTATTCCTCCTCTAGCTATATTAATTATATATNCATTATCATTCATTNTTTTAAACTCCTCAAATGATAGCATATGTTTTGTTAAAGGAGTCAACGGACATGTTATTGCAATAAAATCAGATTGTTTATATAACTCATTAATGTTTGNCAATGGAATTAATCTATCAACATATTTGTTTTGAGATATTTTTTTTTGTGATCTTTTAGTAGCTATTACCTCCATACCAAATTGTTTAGCTAGTTTAGCAGTTGCTTTTCCTATTTTTCCATATCCAATAATCCCTAATTTTTTATTGTTTAACTGAATCATTGTTTTAGCAATTTGCCATTGTTTCCATTTTCTTTCGATTTTGTAATCATTACAAGCATCAAATCGTTTGCAATAATATAAAATTGATGCTAAAATAAATTCTGAAACTGGTCTAGCATGAATACCACTACAATTTGTTATAATCGTTTTACTTTTTATTAAATCTTTAAACAAATTATCTTCTACACCTGCTACTCCAAAATGTATCCATTTTAGATTATTTGATGATTTTTTAAAAAGAGGTTGGTTGATTTTATAAGTTAGTAAAACATCTAGTTTTTTAATATTTTTGTGAAGCTTTAAATCCGAACTTACATCAATAAAATTACATTCTTTATAATCTTTAGTTCTAATCTTTATTCTATTTAAATATGAATTAAAATTTTTAGTGTTTTGAGTAATATTAAGACCAATATTCATCAATTCTTTTTAAATATATTTTGCAAACTATTATAATTCATTTTATTATTTTTTAAACTACGAATTGCTCTTAATGCTGCTTGTGCTCCAGAAATGGTAGTAGTATTTGGAATTTTATGTCTAATTGCACTTTTACCTATTTCATATTCATCATATCTAGATTTTTGACCCAAAGGTGTATTAATAATGAACTGAACATCTTGATTTTTAATATAATCTACTATATTAGGTCTAGCTTCTCCCACTTTAGAAATTCTATCACATTCAATTCCATTTTGAATCAATAAATTACGAGTTCCTGTAGTAGCTATTATATTATATCCTAATTCATAAAAATCTCTAGCAATAGGAATTACTTTCATTTTATCTATGTCATTTACAGAAATAAAAATTGTTCCTTTTAGTGGTATAGAATTTCCTGCACCAAGCTCTGCTTTAGCATATGCAGAACCTAAATGAGTGTCTAAACCTATTACTTCTCCTGTTGATTTCATCTCTGGGGATAAAAAAATACTTTGTTCTGGAAACTTATTAAATGGAAAAACAGGTTTTTTAACAGCTATTAAATTTGTATTNATTTTNTTGGATAAATTAAAATCTTTAATTNTATGTTTTACTGCTATTTGTGAGGCAAATTTAGCTAATGGGATATCAGTTACTTTACTTACAAATGGNATTGTTCTGCTTGCTCTTGGATTAACTTCTAAAACAAAAACTTGATCATCTTTAATTGCAAATTGAATATTAATTAATCCAATAGTATTTAATTCTAATGCTANTACTTNNGTNTGATTCTCAATTTTTNTACGATGATTTATTGATAATTCGTATGCTGGCAACACACATGTTGAATCNCCCGAATGAATACCTGCTTCTTCTATGTGTTGCATTATACCCGCTATATAAACCTCTTTTCCATCGCANAAAGCATCGACNTCAAATTCAAAAGCATCTTCTANAAAATCATCAATTAATATTGGATGTTNACCTGATACTAAAGCGGCTTTTGCAACATAAGTTTTTAAGTCATCNTGATCGTAAACNATCTCCATTCCTCTTCCACCTAAAACATATGAGGGNCTNACTAATACAGGATATTTAATATCNTCAGCTATTTTTAATGCTTCCTCAATAGAATATGCAGTTCCCCATTTAGGTGCNTGAATATTTAATTTNTTTAATANATTNCCAAATTTTTTTCTATCTTCNGCTAAATCAATTGAACTAGGNTTTGTCCCTATAATTTTTACATNATTTTCCTTTAATTGATTTGCTATGTTTAANGGAGTTTGTCCACCAAACTGGATTAGTACCCCATCAGGTTTTTCAAAGTCAATCACATTCATTACATGCTCAAATGTTANTGGTTCAAAATATAATCTATCTGAAATATCATAATCTGTAGATACTGTTTCAGGATTACAATTATACATAATTGATTTATATCCTGCTTCTTTTAATCCTAAAATAGCCTGNACACAACAATAATCAAATTCAACNCCCTGNCCAATTCTTGTTGGTCCACTTCCTAATATTATAATTTTTTTGCCTGGTAAAGGNTCAATTTCATTTTCNGNTTCATAGACAGAATAACAATATGGTGTTTTNGCAGAAAATTCTCCNGCACAAGTATCAACTGATTTAAAAGTAGGTTTAATATTATNCTNAAGTCGCATATCAATAATTTTATTTATTTCAATNTCAAATTTTTGAGATATTTGCATATCAGAAAAACCNTCCTGTTTCATGAAAAATAATAAATCTTTAGTAATTTTAGTTTTGTATGTNGATATAAGTGAAATATTTTTTATTTGATTTAAAAACCATTTATCAATTTTTGTTTTNTCATATAAATCTTCNAGACTATANCCCTCATCAAAAGCTTGTTTTACTTTTAATANTCTATAGGCTGTACCTATTCCTATNTTTGTCATGTCTAATGATCGATATTCAGTAATCTTTGGCTCTAATCCTATAAGTCCAACTTCTAANGATTGAAAGGCTTTTTGTAAACTGTCACGAAATGTTCTTCCAAANGCCATNACTTCTCCAACTGATTGCATTTGTACTCCTAANATTCCTTTTGANNAAGGAAATTTTTCAAAATCAAATCTAGGAATTTTTGTAACTACATAATCNATTGTAGGTTCAAAAGCTGCTACAGTCATACCTGTAATTTCNTTAGGTAATTCATCTAAATAATACCCCACCGCTANCTTGGCAGCAATTTTTGCTATAGGAAATCCAGTTGCCTTAGAAGCTAAAGCAGAAGACCTGCTTACTCTAGGGTTCATTTCTATAATAATCATTCTACCNTTAANAGGATTAACAGCAAATTGAACATTAGANCCNCCTGTATCTACACCTATTGTTCTAAGACATAATATTGAGTANTCCCTCATTTTTTGATATTCTATATTAGTCAGNGTCTGNGCTGGAGCNACAGTAATACTATCGCCNGTGTGTATTCCCATNGGATCTACATTTTCAATTGAACATACAATGATTGCATTNTCATTAGAATCTCTTACAACCTCCATTTCAAACTCTTTCCAGCCAATCAATGATTCTTCAATTAATACTTCTGATATAGGGCTCGCATCTAATCCAANCATAACTAGTTNATTAAACTCTTCTTTATTATATGCTACAGAACCACCAGTCCCTCCTAATGTAAAAGATGGCCTAATTATAGCAGGAAAATCCATTTTTAATATAATTTCTTCAGCTTCTTTTATAGTCTTAGCAAAACCACCTTTCGCAGTTTCTATTCCNNCACTATCCATTGCCTTTTTAAATAATTCTCTGTTCTCTGCAGTTTCNATAGAATTAATATTNGCNCCAATAAGTTCAATACTATATTTTTTAAAAATNCCAGCTTTATCCATTTTAATAGCAATGTCAAGAGCAGTTTGCCCTCCAACCGTAGCTAAAACTGCATCAGGTTTTTCCTTAATGATAATTTGTTCAATTGAATCAGTAGTAATAGGCTCTAAATACGTCGCATCAGCTAAGTTTTTATCAGTCATAATAGTAGCAGGATTCGAATTAATTAAAATGACTCTATAACCCTCTTCACGTAGAGCATTGCAAGCTTGAGTACCTGAATAATCAAATTCACAACTTTGACCAATGATTATCGGTCCTGAACCAATAATTAATATAGATTTTATATCACTTCGTTTAGGCATTTATTCTTTTTCCATCATTTTGATAAATGAGTCAAATAAGTATTGTGAATCGTAAGGTCCAGGTGCAGATTCTGGATGATATTGAACAGAAAAAGCATTTAAGAGAGGACATGAAATACCTGCAATAGTATTATCATTTAAGTTAATATGAGTTATGTCTATATTGTCTGGTAAATTTTCTTTTAAAATTGCAAAACCATGATTTTGACTTGTAATTTCAATTTTACCATTATTTATATTTTTTACAGGATGGTTAATACCTCTATGTCCATATTTAAGTTTAAATGTTGAAGCACCTAAAGCCAACCCAAGTAATTGATGCCCTAAACAAATTCCAAAAATTGGAAATTTCCCTAATATTTCTTTAATACATTTAATTGCATCTTTTACTGCGGCTGGATCACCAGGGCCGTTTGATAAAAATACTCCATCTGGGTTAAATTCTTGTATTTCTTGACTTGAAACAGAAGCTGGAAAAACAGTAATACTACAATTACGTTCACTCAATAATCTTAAAATATTTGATTTAATACCAAAATCAATTGCTGCAATTTTATATTTATAATTTTTTTTAGAATTAAAATGATAGCTAGATTTGCAAGTGACTTGTTCTGTTAAATTTAAACCTTCCATAGAAGGTGTTTCTAGCAATTTTTTTTGTAATATTTTAATCTTTTTTTGGTCTGATGAAATAATTGCATTCATTGAACCATGTTTTCTAATAATGCGAGTAATTGCTCTTGTATCTAAACCATAAATTCCAACTATATTATTTTCTTTTAGATACAGATCAAGAGATTTTTTTGATCTAAAATTTGAAGGCAGCTCACTAATATCTTTAATAATCAAACCAGAAGCTTGTATTTTATGACTTTCTGAATCTTCAAAATTGATACCATAATTACCAATGTGTGGATAAGTCATCAAAATTATTTGACCGCTATATGATGGGTCTGTTAATATTTCTTGATAACCTACCATGCCAGTATTAAAACATAATTCACCAGTGCTGTAGCCAATAGCACCTAATGCATATCCTTTAAATACTGAATTATTTTCTAATAGTAAGGTTGCAGGCTTTTTAGATAAAAAAAAAGCTCCATCTGATTTGGAGCTTTCGGATAAAATTTCTTTTTTAAGTGGTAATGCCATGGGATTAAATTAATATAGATTTTAATGTTATCAAAAACCTAAATCTTGCTGTGTTTCAGTTTTCATTAAAATATAATTTTCTAATTCATCTAATATTTTTTTATCATCAATTGATAAATTATTATTTTTTAATATATCTCGAGTTTCNTTTAATAATAAATTTGGATCTACACGCATTTTATCTGAAAAATCTGATGTTATTGGTGCCTTATGTAAAATTGAATTTAAATATTTAGAATATTTATTTTTCAACACCTCAGGAATAAAGTCAAAATAGTTCCTTCCTAAAATTCTTAATACAATATTTTTAATTCTTAGTAATGAATTATTTGTCTCTAATTTTTGATAAAAATCAACTTTATTTTCTATATCTAAACTATGAAATTCAGCTCTATAAGATTTTTCTTCATTTGTAAACCAACCACCTCCTTTTTCTGTTGATTGATATAATGATGCATCTAAATCGACTGTATGTTCATTAGTATATTCAGTATTTTGATACTCTTTTATCAAATTTTTCATGGCTTGAGGATGATGCTTAAGCCATTCTAAATTGGATTTAGCTAACCCAATAATATACTCATTAAATATACGAAGATATTTATCAGAGAAGGGCAATATAAAGTTTGGTTCACCAAAGGTTTTTGATAATATTCCTTTTTGAATTTTTGTCACAAAATTTTCTTCTGTAAAATCTTCAAACACATAATTATCTAAACGTAGTAAACGNTTCTTCTTTTCTCTTTTTTGTCCATTCTCATACGCAGTNCATAATTCTATTACTGGNGATGCNTAATTAGATTTNANTCCATTTTTATTNCTAATAAATANACCAATTTTNTAATGGCTGTCATCAATNCAAGTGAGAGNATTTAACTGATTAAAATAATTACTATCATTTTTTGAAACAAAAGAAGAAATTAAATAATCCCACATTTTGTGATCTATTTTTTTTAATTTTTTTGCTAATTCNATTGTTACAAATACATCTACTTCGGCATCATGAGACATACCTTCATATAAATTATTAATTCTATTAATTTCTTCTAATCTTAGACTTAGCCTATTATTTGGNGTNGGCCAAATTATTGATTCATCTNTTTTATATAAATAATATATAAAAATCATTTTATATAAATCAGCACGAAATTTGTTGTTANATTGATGNGTGTAAGTATCTAATAAATTTCTATAAAAACCAAAACGTAAAAAACTATCATCAAAGCTTAAACTATTATAACCTATATTGATAGTATTAGGTTGATTCATGATTNTATGGATTTCTTTATATGCCTCATATTCATTTAAACCGTCATTTAAATCACTTATACTTAATCTGTTGACTAATAAAGCTTTTGGGTGGGGTATAATATCATTTCTTAATTTGATATTGATATTATACTCATTAATAATTTCTAGATTGGAGTCNGTTTCTTTTGCAGCAAATCTTATAACTTGATCAAAACATGGATTTTGACCAGTAGTTTCTAAATCATAAAAAATATATTTATAATTTTGNAAAGCNGACACTTAAGTATTTTTTATNAAATGTTTTCCGTCCCATTTAAAACCATCATATTCAAATTTAGAAAACTCTTTTGTAGACTTTACTTGGTTTTTTGCTAAAAAGCGGACGAATTCACCCTTAACAGATTTTCCAAAATGACCAGCAGCAGTNGTTTTACCTTTATGCTTTACTAAAAAGTCNATTTGAACTGTATTTTTATTAGGTGTATATGCTTTTCTATGTACNTGAGGCAATAAATCAAAAATTAANTCTTCTTTACTTAAATACTCNGTAATAATTGGNCCCCANAGTCTTTTTAATGANAAAACATTCATTTTTAATTTATAATCTGGAATTAGAGTNTCTGGAGTTAGAAGNCCAAATAAACCACTAAAAATAATAATATGATCATTCATATAAGTTTTAGATTTCTTATTNAGNGTAGCCCAATNAATATGGTTGTAAACAACTCCAGTATAACGCTCAATTGCTTGAACACATTTACTATTAAANACATCTTGNTTTTGACGATGGAACATNATAGCTTTTTCTTGAGATGTTCCATATACAGATGTTAAGTCTTCCATTTCNATTAANCCTAAATAATCAACAATTTGCTGNGTATACTCNGCAAATTTAAAATNAGTATCTTTAAATAATACNTCTGAAGGTTGTACTTTTGCNTTGCCTTCACTAGGCGGAATGAGTATTTTCATTACTTTTTATCCTGAATNTTTATTNCTGTAATNTACGCGAAAAAATATTTTTTTTCACNTATTAATTATTAATCAATAAATTTAGAATCATANGAAATTTTTAATAATTCNAAAAGGTCCTGATCTATATTCATTAAAGATCTTAACTGTCTTTTGGAGTCTCTTTTATTTTCNGACTCAATATAAGTTTGTCCAAGNCCATAAATTGCATATTGATTTTTAGGNTTTATTATTAATGATTTTTTAAAAGCTCTAATNGCTTTTGAATAATTTTTTANCTCNTANTGACTNACACCTAANTAATATANTATTTCCGAATCNGAGTTNTTATTTGCTAAATCTAAATAATAAATAGCANTACTATACTTTTTTATTTTAAAATTAGAAACTCCCATTAAATAGGCNGCTGTTAAATCATTANTNTTCTTTATGAAATATTGATTAAATACATTTAAAGCTTCTTTATAAAATCCTAAATTAAAATANGAAAATGCTAAATTAAATAATAAATCATANTCATNNGGATTATAATATAAACCTTCATGTAAAATTGGAATTAATTCTATATAATTATTATTTTNCAGCAAACTATATGAAAGTTGGTCATATAATTTAATATTATTATANCCNCANTCTTTTGAGTATAAAAAATAATCATAAGCTAAGCTATANTCCTGATTTTGATTTGCAATAAACCCTAAATAATAAAAGATTTCACCATTTTGAAATTCATCNTNGTTCAANATGACATTNTAATAAAATTGTGCTTTTTTATANTCTCCNAGNTCCCAATAAGCTTCNGCAATTTTTTTATAAAAANTCATATTATTTTGTTCCAANTCNATTAATCTTTTATAATTATCAATTGCTTCTGGTAACCTATTTAAAGAATANAANATATCAGCTAAAATCTTTATNACTTCTAAATCTTTAGGCTCATATGANAAATANCTNCTTANATATTCTAATGATTTTTTATNTTGCCCATCTTGNTGAAGAATCATGCCTAATCTATAAATTAAATCATTATTATTATTATCCATATTAATAGCTTGNTTNTAATTTTTAATTGCNTCNTCAATATTTAATANTTTTTCATATATTAANCCAATTTGATAATAAATTTGTGCATCATATGGGTTAAGATNTATAGATTGCTTNTAGGCTGATAAAGATANTTTTAAATTATTTATTTCATANTANGCATTACCTAAAAAATTATATAATTCATAGTTTTTGGAATTNTNCTGNAATAAATCTAAAAATAAAGGTATTGCACTTTCATAATCTAAATTTTCATACTCAATCATTGCTAAATAATACTTACTATTATAATGATCNGAATTAACATCTAATACTNTATAAAAATTTAATTTTGCNTCATTATTATANTTTAATTTATAAAAACATACACCTTGTTGAAATAATGCAAGTTCATTATCTGGGATAATCCANAATATTTTTTGATACTCAGCTAATGCATTAATATAATTTTGTTCAGCATAAAAATTATTTGCAGAAATTGTATANCCTATTAAATCATCAGGCATTATTCTTAAAAATTCNTTTATATATGATAANGATAAATTATTGTTACCGAGCTTATATGAAATTATAGATAAATAAAAATAAGCAGATGCTTGTATATCTTGATTATCTGANTATTTNGATGTCTGTAAAAAATCTTTTATTTGATTTAATTCTGTATCACTAAAAGAGTTAAAAAGATCNTTNTAAAAATTATAATCAAATATATCATANCCNTCTACAAAAGCATTTGATAAATCAAAAATAGCNCCANTAAATTCACTATTTTTAATTTTAACTAATGCACTATCAATATAGTCCATAGGTTGNATANTTAAAAGAGTNTCTTGATNAAANCNAAGATTTGAAGAAANTGGTANAGATTGACTNTTTGGCTTNAATACTTCANTCCAATTAGTATTATTAAATGATAAAGTATCTAATGAATATAAATAAGATAAATGGTTAGAAATATATTCAGAAATTTCTAATTGATCATTACTTANGTAAATTTCATATAAATATTCAAATGGTGTAATTAGTAATTGATTAGATATTTGTGAATTATAATGCATAATATGAATAGCNTCTTGAAAGCAACGAAGNGTATTTAATTCNTCATCAATTTTATAGTATAAATCACCTAATACAATTAAAGTNTCTGATAGGTTTTTATTTTGTGANCCAAAAATTAAAGATTGAATATCATATATTTTTTCATAATTTGATATAGCATCAACATAAGATTTATTTAAAATAAAAAGTTGNGCTTCNTCTTTTAATTCTGTTATTGATAATTTCTCATCAACCTCAAAAGTAAAATAAAAAGAAAATAAAATTAATATNAGATATTGTTTCATTATANTGTTCAAATTAAAAATTTTATACATATTTACAAAAACTTTAAATAGATATGCCCTAACATGTTTAAATTTAAGACAATTTAAAAGACATATTTATGATAGAAAAAAAAAATAAAAGAAAAATTAAAGAANGGTTTAGAAAATGCTGAAGTGTTTATTCAAGACATGACAGGTANAAATGATCATTTTAATGTCATGATTATTTCTAAATCATTTGAAGGATTAAACTTAATTGAACGACATCGATTAGTATATAAAATATTAGATAGTATGGTAACAAAAGAAATACATGCNCTACAACTTAAAACATTAACATTAGANCAGTGGAAAAAAGAAAAATAAAAAATAGTATTGATAGCTGGAAAGAATATGAAGCTCTTCAACAGCCTTTATGGCCCAATAAATCTGATTACAATAAAGTAATTGAAAAATTACATAGCTATCCTCCAATAATTTTATCTGATAGAATTAACAAATTAAAAACAAGATTAAAGCAGGTTGAAAATAATAAAGCATTTTTAATACAGGGGGGAGATTGTGCAGAATCATTTAAAGAATTTTCAGAACATAATATAAAAAATAAGTTGAAAATACTGTATCAAATGGCAACTATTATATCCTATGGTGCATCAATTGANACAGTAAAAATTGGAAGAATTGCTGGTCAATATGCTAAGCCTAGATCTTCTGATTTTGAAATAAGAAATAATATTAAATTGCCAACATATAGAGGTGATTCAGTAAATGATATCACTTTTGATTTGAATTCTAG
The DNA here is from genome assembly GCA_002167465.1 of bacterium TMED6. GTDB lineage: Bacteria > Fidelibacterota > Marinisomatia > SCGC-AAA003-L08 > D37C17 > TMED6. Next base: position 47,269 of record NHBL01000014.1, on the reverse strand, counting down.
AACACCTAATCCAAAACGATTACTAGAATCATATAATAAATCAACATCTACTCTAAATTTAATTCAACCAATCATAAAAAATGAGTTTAAAGAACTTAAACAGTTTTGGAATATTGAAATGCTTAATCATTCTAAAATTTATACAAGATTTGAACAAATCATTCAAAATATTAATAAATCTCTGAAATTTTTTAATGCAATAAGTAATAAAGGAAATTTATTTAACGAAGAAAAATTTAATGAATTTTTTATATCTCATGAATGTTTGTTACTTGATTATGAGACAGCTTTAACTAGAAANAATANTTCACATTATTATAATGCAAGCGCACATATGTTATGGCTGGGAGATAGAACCAGAAGCATAAAAAGTGCTCATGTTGAATATTTAAGTAAAATTAATAATCCAATTGGTATTAAATGCGGTCCTTCANTAGATGTTGAAGACTTNCAATTAATTTTATCAAAAATTAATCCAGATAATGAAAANGGTAAAATTATTTTAATTTGCAGGTTTGGTAGTAAAAAGATAAAATCCTATTTACCGAAATTAATCANTATGGTTATAAAAAATAAATTTAATGTAATTTGGAGTTGCGATCCTATGCATGGCAATACATATGAATCAAAAAATAAATATAAAACAAGAAATTTTAATACAATCACAAAAGAGCTTCAATTATTTTTTGAAATTCATAATAATAATGCAACACATGCAAATGGAGTTCATTTTGAACTTACACCAAATGATGTNACTGAATGCGTTGGTGGAATTAAAAATATTAAAGAATCAGATTTACATATTAATTATGAAACTTCATGTGATCCACGTTTAAATCATGAACAAAGTATTGAGCTTGCATTTTTAATCACAGATTTAATTAAAGAAAAAAGGTAAAAGAATGGTAAAAATTGATGGGTATGGTGATAAACTGACAATAAATGGTGTTTGTATTGGTGATTTATCACCTTCTGAACATGCAAAAATTGAAAAAGAAAAAGGTGGACAAAATTATAGTCCCCTTGAAGATGTTGTAGTATCACATGTTAAAGATTCATCGACATTAATTTGTAGAAAACCGTCTCCAAATTCAGTTGATGCATATGTAGAGGAAGAGTTGTTAGATGGCCTGTGTTGTTATTCAGCAGTAAATCAAGGCCAATTAAATCAAACAATTGTTGATGCGGTTGTTGCTCATTTAAAAGATGAAAAATTACCTACAGTCCCTAGATCAATTAGGCATAAGTATATGAGTGCATTTTTACTAGCTTCTACTTCATTTACAAATATGGATAGAGTTGTGCCTAAAGTAGCGGGAGTAGAATCTTGGGAATTAACTTTTAAGCTTTGTAGAAGATGGGGATATTTTGTGAAAAATATACCAGAAAATAAATGTATTATTGTTGGCGCAACTGGTAATTTTCATGGNCGTTCAGTATCAGCAGTTTCNATGTCNGANGATCCTGANGCTAAACGNGGCTTTGGTCCCTTTGTTCAAGGNATNGAACTAGTACCATTTAATGATTATGAAGCTTTAAAAGATTTATTTGAAAAAAAAGGTGATAGAATTGCTGCATTTTCAGTCGAACCTATTCAAGGGGAGGCAGGAGTAATTGTTCCTGATGATGATTACTGGCCTAAAGTATCTNCATTATGTAAAAAANATAATATATTATTAGCATTTGATGAAGTNCAGACAGGTTTTGGTAGAACAGGTGCAAATTTTGCACATCAGTTATATGATGTAAAACCAGATATAATGGGTTGTGGTAAAGCAGCTGGAGGAGGAATATTACCAGTATCGTTTGTTGCAGGTCGAAATGATGTAATTGGAACTTTAACACCNGGTTCTGAAGGTTCAACATTTGGTGGTTACCCTCTTGCNTCAGTAGTAGGAATATATGCTATAAAAACATTAATAGAAGAAAATTTAACACAGAATGCAAAAATTAGAGGTGCGCAATTAATGCAACACTTTGAAAATTTAAAAAATGATTTTCCTGATAAAATAAAGGAGGTTAGAGGTAAAGGGCTTTTAACTGCTTTTGAGATGCATGATTCCGATAAATTAGATGGGCATATTATTTCTATGGAATTGCTGAAAAATGGTATTTATGCAAAAGAAACGCATCACTCAACAGTCAGAATAGCACCTGCTTTAACAGTAAATGAAAGTCATATTAATCAGCTGGGCGAAAAAATTTGGCAGGTAGTGTCTAAATTATAAAAGATTTGTCTTTGAGAAAGATTATCAACTAAATTTTGATTAATAATGAAAATAAATGTTAAATATAAGAAAATAATAAATAAAATTTTATCAGGCGCTTTTATATTTTATTTATTAAAAGGAATAATGTGGTTAATAATTTTNTATTTTTTTCCTTCNTTATTTAACTCAATATTCGGAGAATAAATGTTACATAAATATATCATAATTTGTATTCTTATTCTATTTGGAACTGGTTGTAAAGATGCAAATCAAATAGAATTAGAATCAATGATTGATGAATTCAATCATTTGAAAAATAACAAATTAATTGAAAAAAATAAATTACAAGATTTAAAAACAATCTTTGAAAATTTAAGCTATTCATCTAATCATAAAGTCAGAATAAGTGCTTTATNTTATCTGTCAGAAATTTCTTTAATTGAAAATAAAATAAATGAAGCTTATGATTTTATAAACGAAGCTTACACANCCANCCATGCAGATTCAATATACAAACAATTACATATATTAAAAAATTTATTAAAACCAAAAGACACTACGAATAATAATAAAANAAATAATATTGAGTTTGAAAATATTTTTAATATTGGTAGGAGTCAGATAAAAAAAATGTATGCAGATAAAAATTATTTAAATGCTGAAAATCAAACCCTTGCACTAATTGAAATGATATCCAGTTTAAAAGNAGAAGGTGAAATNAAAATTGAACTAGCGCAATTATATCAAGATTTAGCTATTTTTTGTTCTCAACAAAATAAAATTGATGANGCNAAAAAATATATTGAGNAAGCAATAAAATTAAATTCAACTTCTGAAAGTTTGGAAATAGAAAAACTAATTAATAAAAAATAAAATGACTTTTGAAAAAATTTATCAGATAGTAATTAATGAGCCTATATATCTAACTATCGTAGCAATACTGTTACTCATTATTTCTTACAGTATTTTAAAAAAATTATTTAAAATGTTAGTAATATTGTTAATAATATTAATTATTTATATTGGCTATCTAATGTACACTGATCAACAATTGCCAAGTGAAGATAATATAAATGCTATCAAAGAAAAAGTAGTTAAAGGCGTTGAAGAAGGTATTAATAAATTAGATCAAATGAGTAAATAATTATCAAGATAAGATAAGGCTAACTAACAGTATAACATCTAAAATATTTATTCCTCCATCACTATTTAAATCTGCTAATTCAGAAAAGTCATTATTTAAAATACTGTTTATTATTAATGTAATATCTAAAACATTAATAACATCATCTGAATTAATATCACCTAATAGTGGAAAATTTAAATTTATAACAACAGGTCTATGATCTGATATATAATTATCATACTCATTCCATCCATTCATATAATCATCTATTTTAAAAGTATAAACAGAATTAATATTTTGATTATCAATTAATTCATTAGTAATTAATATATGATCCAAATGACTAGGCCAATTAGGAAAAGACCAATCTGCAAAATTTCCTTCTGCAATATGCATATCGGAAAAATAATAATTTTGATTGTCATTAATTAAATCTATAAACACATTATTATTAGATTCAGCTATATCATCATTAAAATAACCTAAAACTATAACATTTTTATTACTAAAATTAATATCAATNTAATCTTTTAAATATTGAGTAGCTAATAAGCGCCTATATTCTTCATCCCAATAATCATCCTCAAGATTCCCNTCTCCACAACATTTAAAATGAACATTAATAATTATAAACTCTTCATTATTAAATAATACCTTTATTACAAAAGGNCTTCGATAAGCGTAATAATGCTCATATTGCTCTAATATAGTATATGGAAAATGAGTTATTTCTAAATTCTCAGTATTAATTAGATAGGATAATTCTCCCCAATCACTATTCCCAGCTCTATATCCATACCAATTACCAGATAAATTATCTACTAAATTATCAAAAGCATTCTGATCTTGAATTTCTTGTAAGGCAATAATATCAACATTAATATCATTTATGATTTGAATAACATAATTTTCTGTTTGATTATTTTTTGGAAAATTTTCAATATTCCATGTAATAATATCTAAAGTCTCATCAGAACCTATTTCAGGAAAAGTTTGAGCATTTATTGTAAATAATAATAATGAGTAAATAATACTTCTAAAAATCATTCAAAATATCCAAAGCATGTGTTTTAGTTTTAACAGAATCATAAACATAAGATATTATACCTTTTTCATCAATGATATAGGTGACCCTTAAAATTCCCATATATTCTCTTCCCATAAATTTTTTCAAAGTCCATACTTTATATTTTTCTAACATGTCATGAGTTTCATCTGACAATAAATCAAAATTAAACTTTTGTTTAGTGTGAAAATTTTTTTGTTTTTTTACAGAATCAGCAGACACACCATACACTTTGATGCCTAAATTATTAAATGAATTAAGTTCATCACGGAACCCTTGTCCTTCAATCGTTCAACCTGGAGTACTAGCTTTTGGATAAAACCATATTATAAATTTTTCACCTTTTAAAAGTTCAGATGTTATAGTAACTCCATCTTGATTTTTTAAACTAAAACTGGGCGCATTATCTCCAATATTTAATAGCATTGAAAAACTCCTTATATAATGAATGATGAAATTTTATCTATATTATCTTAAATTTAATAAAATTATAGGAATTATTTATGGTAATAATATATAGTGCGTCATGGTGTGGACCTTGTATAAACGCAAAAAAATTACTTGATAGTAAAAAAGTTAACTACAAAGAAATTGATATTGAAGAAGCTAATATTACAAGAGGTGAACTTCAAAAATTAACAGGTGGAGCTACAGTACCTCAAATTGTGATTAATAAAAATAATATTGGAGGTTTTGATAGTTTATTAGAATTAGAACAATCTGGTAAATTAGATGAATTACTATGATAGCAGAATTAAATAAAAAAGATATTTTAAATTATTGCGAAAAATATTCTGCAGATGATTCATCTTTACAAAAAGAATTAATTGATTATACTTTTAAACATGATCCAGCTCCGCAAATGATTAGTGGTTTACAAGTTGGTAATATTTTACAAAGTTTAATTATGATATCTAATTCTAAAAATATTTTAGAAGTGGGTATGTTTACTGGTTATAGCGCTTTAAAAATGGCTGAAATATTGCCAGAGGATGGCATAATTCATACTTGCGAAATTGCTGATAATCATATTAATACAGCTCGTAAATTTTTTAAAAAATCTGGTTTACAAAATAAAATTAAAATTCATGCAGGCCCAGCTCTAGATACTATTAATAATTTTAAGACAAATAGCTTTGATTTTTGCTTTATTGATGCTGATAAAAATAATTATACAAATTATTATATGAAATGTATAAAGCTATTAAAACCTAAGGGAATAATGATAATTGATAATATGTTATGGGGCGGAAAAGTATTAAAACCAACAGATAAAGAAACTAAAATTATAGCTAATACAGCAAAGATAATAAATGATGATATTAATATATATAATACAATGCTTTCAATCAGGGATGGATTAATGTTATGTATCAAGAAATAAATAATCTGAAAAACAAAAAAATTTTAGTATGTATTACTGGATCAATAGCTGCATATAAGGCTTGTGAATTAATTAGGTTACTTAAAAAACAAGAGGTTGATATAAAAGTTATGATGAGTAAATCAGCTGAAAAGTTTNTTGGNAAAGCTACTTTTGCNGCATTAACAAATAATGAAGTAATAACAGATTTATTTCCTAATAGTCCAAAAGCAGGANTAGAACACATAGAACTTTCTTTTGATTTAGATTTAATTNTTGTTGTNCCTGCTACNGCAAATATTTTATCAAAAACTGCAAATGGTATTGCTGACGATATTGTATCAACTACANTATCTGTTTGTGAGCAACCAACAATATTTGCTCCTGCTATGAATTATAAAATGTGGCAAAATCCATCTGTNATGGAATCAGTTGANAAACTTAAAAAAATGAANAAAANTATTATTAATCCNGAGCAAGGATATCTTGCTAGTCTACATCAAGGNGANGGAAGATTAGCCCCTATTAATACTATTATGAATTCGATTAGAGATGCATTNGAGATAAAACAACCTCTTAAAAATAAAAATATAATAGTAACAGCTGGNCCAACATTAGANCCAATAGACCCNGTACGATTTATTTCAAATTATTCATCNGGNAAAATGGGCTATGCCATAGCAGATGCTGCATGTAACTTTGGTGCNAAAGTGAAATTGATTTCAGGACCAGTACATTTAAATCCTCACCCTGAAGCTGAATTAATAAATATCACNACAGCAAACGATTTACTAGAATCNTTTGATAAAATTAATTTAAAAAAAATTGATTACATTTTTATGTGTGCAGCNGTAGCGGATTATGGACCTAANAANATAAAAGGNNAAAAAATAAAAAAAGNTGATGAAAAATTAACTTTAGAATTGAAAAAAAATCCAGATATTATAAAAAATATTTCATCNAAAACAGATGCTAAAATTATTGCNTTTGCTTTAGAAACAGAACAAGGTATTAAAAATGCGCANANTAAAATGAAAAATAAAAANGCAGATTTTATAATATTAAATTATGCAAATGAAGAAGGTGCTGGATTTAATTCTAATACTAATCATGTTTATATNTTTAATAAAGATGGAACTAAAGTTGANCTAACAAAAGATAGAAAAGATAGAATTGCCTATAAAATTATTGATTGGGTAATAAACTAATACCTACAGGTCNATGATCNGATATATAATTATCATATTTCTGCCATCCCCCAATCATATAATTATCTAATTTTAGAGTATTAGTTTCTATATCAAAATCTAACACTTCATTNGAAACTAAAATATGATCTAAATGACTAGGCCAATTAGGAAACGACCAATNANTNGAAGAGCCTTCAGCAATATNTAAATCAGTGAAGAAATAATTAACTGAATCATTTAAAAAATTTAAAAATACATTTTGATTTNTTGNNTCTGTTAATTCATCATTAAAATCNCCCAAAATAATTATATTATCATCATCATGATAAATATCTACATAATTTTTTAAATATTGAGCTGAGGCNATTCTACGNCTTTCAGAACCATCACAACATTTTAAATGAATATCGATAATGAAAAATATTTTTCCGTTAAATTCGATGTTTAAAACATAAGGAGGCCTGTAAGCAAAATAATATTCATATTCATCTAAAATTGTATAAGGTTGCTCCACTAAATGAANTTGATTTAGATTAATGATATATGCTAGTTCTTGNTAATCTGTATTATCTCTATANCCAACCCAGCCNTCACCTAAAGATTCAATTAAATANTCAAANGAGTATTGATCNGNNATTTCTTGTAATGCAATAATATCTGGAGATAAACTAAGNATNAAATCAGATACGTAAGATATTGTNCTTTCATGTTTAGGAAACCATTCTAAATTCCAAGTTATTACGTCTAATGTTTGGTCAGACCCAAAACTAATTATATTAGAATCANCCTGATTCTCTGTTATACTATCTTGAGANCATGCANTTAATATAAATNAAAAAGTATAAAATAAATATCTGTTCATATCATAATATAAATAAATGTAAGATTTAAAATTAANATTATAAGTTGTAAATTNAGTNNTAAAAATTATTAATTAAGGGATTATAATGATNTTAATAACNGGTATTAATGGCGAAATGGGCAGTGCGCTTATTAAAAAATTATCTCAAACTGAAGAAAGANNAATTATTGGATTGGATATNAANTCTGTAAATTCTGAAATTGAATCCTATCTGAATAAAGCCTATNTAGGAGANATAAGAGATAAANATTTAATTAAAAAAATATTCTCTGATAATAAAATAACTGAAGTATATCATTTAGCTGCAATATTAAGCACTAANGCAGAGTCTATNCCATTTTTATCACATCAAATTAATGTNGATGGATTTTTAAATTTAATNTCAGAAATCAATGCATCAGAAAATTTAGTTAAATTTTTCTTTGCTAGCTCTATAGCAGTATATTGTTTAAATGATAATAATAANGCAGCAATNACTGAAGATGAATTTTGTAATCCTAANAATATGTATGGGTGTAATAAATTATATTGTGAAAANTTAGGTGCTTACTTTAGTAACTATTCAAAATTAATCAANAACNTAGATTTCAGATNTTTAAGATTTTCAGGTATAATTAGCGCNNATACACTGCCACATGGAGGAACNAGTGATTATGCTCCTGAAATGATTCATAAAGCAATNAAAAATGAGAATTATACATGCTTTGTAAATTCAGAATCTTGTATTCCTTTTATGGTAATGCCAGATGCGATTAGAGCCATNATATCTTTAATGANTGCTGAAAAAAANTATTTAACAAAAGATGTCTANCATATTCAAGCATTTAATCCTGACGTTAAAAANATATATAAAAAACTAAAAAAATATTTTCCANAATTTAAGCTAGATTANGATATTAATAAGCAAAGNCAGGAACTAATTGATAGTTGGCCTTCAANTTTAGATCAAAAAGCTGCTGANAAAGATTGGAATTGGATTCCTAAATATAATTTTGATAATGCTTTTGATAAATATTTAATACCTAAAATAAAAGAACATTACAATAATAAGAGTTAATTATGTATACAAATAAAAATATATTAGAANCTGAATTAAATCAAATAAAAAAAGATGGTTTATATAAAAGTGAACGAAAAATTGAGTCGGATCAAAAGTCAATAATTAATGTNAAAAATAAAAAAGTTTTAAATTTTTGTGCAAATAATTATTTAGGTTTATCAAATAATAGAGAAATTATTGAATCCGGCCAAAATGCACTTAAAAAATGGGGCTTTGGNCTNAGCTCCGTNAGATTTATTTGNGGNACACAAACAATACATAAAANATTAGAGAATAAGATTTCTGAATTTTTAAATAAGGAAGATACAATTTTATATACTTCGTGTTTTGATGCAAATGGGGGCCTATTTGAAACAATTTTAAATAANGAAGATGCGATTATCTCAGATTCTTTAAACCATGCAAGTATAATAGATGGCGTACGACTTTGTAAAGCAGATAGGTATAGATATGCTAATTCAAATATGGATGAACTTGAAAAAATATTGCAAAAAACAAAAACACATAGATTAAGATTAATAACCACTGATGGTGTATTTTCAATGGATGGTTATATTGCAAAATTAGATAAAATATGTGCATTAGCTAAAAAATATAAAGCATTAGTACATGTTGATGATTCTCACGCTACAGGTTTTGTAGGAAAAACAGGACGAGGTTCCGCAGAATATTATAATGTAATAAATCAAGTAGATATTATTACATCAACTTTAGGAAAAGCTTTAGGAGGTGCATCTGGAGGTTTTACATCAGCCAATGCTGAAATTATTGATATATTAAGACAAAAATCTAGACCTTATCTGTTTAGTAATTCTCTTGCTCCTGTAATTGTTGCTGCATCTATTACGGTATTAGATATGCTTAAAAATAGTAGTAATCTGATTAAAAAATTAAATGAAAATACTCTTTATTTTCGTGAACATATTAAAGAGATAGGCCTAACTATTAAGGAAGGCATACATCCTATTGTGCCTATTATGATTGGAGATGCTAAAATTGCTCAAAAAATGGCAGAAAAATTATTAGAAGAAAATATTTATGTCATCAGTTTTTCATTTCCTGTGGTCCCTAAAAATCAAGCACGTATTAGAGTTCAAATAAGTGCAGGGCACACACAAAAAGATTTAAAATTAGCAATTAATGCATTTGAAAAAGTTGCCAAAGAATTAAAACTAATTTAAGGATTTTTGAATAGTAAATGAAGTGCTAGTGCCAACTGCACCTAAGTTTTTAAATCCTAAATTAATGGAATAATTTTTATATTTACTATTGAATGAAAAACTTAATCCTGTTAAAAAATCATTATAAAATTCACCGTAATATAAATCTTTAGATAAGGATGAAAAACCAAACATAACAGATGAATTTTTCATTAAAAATAATTCACTACTTACATTAAAAACATCATAATCCTCATATATATTATAATTGATTGAAATAATAGAATTGATATATTTTGGTGTAAAAATGAAATTGTAACCAAATGACACAGGAGTTTTATCATTATATGTTGTATAATCATTAAATATAAATCCATAATTGTCAACAAATAATTGCAAAAGAAAACGTTGATGATGATAAAATAAACTGAATTTGGTTAACAGTGTACTTGAAGTATATATATCAATTTCACTATATAAATATTTCAAATCAAAGCTTGCATAAATATTTTTATTTAAACTCTTTAAAAAACTATTTTTTAAAATATAATCATTTGATGAAAAAGTATAATATGATTCAGAATCTTCAAAATCTCCATAATTAATAATCGATATACTTGAGTTTATCTTATATAATTTTGTTTTATACTGGTAATCAAATACACCAACAGTAATAGTATTAGGAAAACTAATATAATGAGATGATATTTTATTGATCGATTTTACATCCAATAAAATATTTTTTCCTACAATATAATCTTGATTATAAGAAATTAAACTAGTTGTTGAATTAGGTAATAATAATCCTCCATAACTTGATGTCCCAAAACTAAAAGAGAATAATAATAATAATAATATATGCATAACGATGAATTTAGTACTCATTTTTATAAAACTGAAATAGAATCAACATCTATTAATAATTTAACATTAGTGCTAATTAAACTATTTTTTTTATCTTGAATTTTTTTTATTTCAATAAGACTGCTTTTCAACTTTTCAGGTTTAATTTTTAATATAATATGAAACCTTTCTTGATTAGCCAATCGTTCTATTGGGCATGGCAAAGGTCCTATGATAGAGTTAGAAAATTTTGCATTTAATATTTTATACACTTTATTAGCACTGTCTCTACATTTATTTATATTTTTAGATTGAAAAATAAATCGTACTAATCTAACAAAAGGAGGGTATTGTAAAGATTTTCTGCTTTCTAAATTTAAATTATAAAATTTCTTAGACTGATAATTAGTTGCCATTTGTATTAAATGGTTATCTGGTTGATATGTTTGAATAATTGCATTTCCTATTTTACTACTTCTACCTGAACGTCCGATAACTTGATATAATAATTGAAACATTCGTTCATGTGATCTGTAGTCTGGAATTAACATGCCTAATTCTGCATGCATAACAGCAACTAAAGTTATATTACTAAAATCTAAACCTTTAGCAATCATTTGAGTTCCTAGTAATATATTAAATTCTTTATTTTTAAATTTAGTTAAAATATCTTTTTGTTTTTTTAGGGAGTTTGCTGAATCAGAATCCATTCGAATAACTCCTGCTTTAGGAAATAATTGATTTAAAACCGTTTCTATTTGTTCAGTGCCGTAACCCAAAAATGAAATATCTTGTTTAGTATACTTTTGAAAAGATTGCTTTTGATGACAATGATGACAAATTAATTGGTTTAATTCAGCATGAAATGTTAAAATAACGTCACAATTTTTACATTTTAATATTTCATCAGATTCTGTACAAATCTTAATAGAGGAAAAACCTCTTCTATTATGCAATATTAATACTTGCTCTTTTTTATCTAGTGTGGTATTTATTTTATTAATTAAAGCAGTACTTAATAAATTTTGATTATTAGTATTTCCTTTATTTTGATTCATATCGATTATTTTTACTTGGGGTAATTGTGCATTACCATATCGATTTTTTAATTCATGAATGTCNTATTTATTAATAATCATTGCATTATAATAAGTTTCTAAACTAGGAGTTGCGCTACCTAATAANATAAGTGCNTTTGCATATTTAGATCTTATAATNGATAANTCTCGNGCATGNTAACATGGTTGTCTTTCAGATTCTTTATANGAAGCATCATGTTCTTCATCAACTACAATTAANCCTAAATTTGANATAGGTGTAAANAATGCACTTCTTGCNCCTATAACTATATAAGANTNATTTNNATTTAACTTATTTAGTACCTTTTTTTTATATNANTCTGTTGATTGACTATGCCATAATAGTACTTTTTCTCCAAAATAAGTTTGAAATCTTAAAAAAATTTGTGATGATAATGCTATTTCAGGTATTAATATTAAAGATGATTGATTGCTTAGTAAAGTTTTTGCTGCTAGCTTTAAATAAACTTCAGTTTTACCACTACCTGGAACACCATATAAAAACTGAGGTTTTTTATTTATCTCATAATTATCATTAATCTTATTAAAAACTTTTGTTTGATCTTTATTTAAAATTAATGATTCTACTGATTTTAAATTACCTTCAAAACCTTTAATTGCTTTGTTTTTTACAGTATTATCTTTAAATGCCCAAGAAATAGTTGTTTGGGTAATTTTACCAATTGGAGTTACGTAATAATTAGACATCCATAATAATGTTTTCCATAAATCTTGAGGAATTTTGTTGTTTTTTTTTATAGATATAATTTGATTTAAAGAACCTTTAAAAGTAATGCGATTAGCTAAAGAGGTAACAAATCCTTTGCATACTTTATTTTTGAATTTTACTTCTACTAAATCCCCAGCTTTTAATATACTTAAATATTTTCTGGGGATTTTATACGTAAACGTTTTACTACTAAAAAATGGAAAACAAACTTGAGCATACATACATTAACTTAAAGTTATACTGATAAGGCTTTAACTTTAACTTTAACTTTTGCAACTACATCTTTATGTAAAAAAATATCTACATAATGACTTCCAATACTTTTAATAGGGTCCGGAATTGCAATATCTTTTTTTTCAACATTAAAACCATTTTCTAATAATTGCTCAGAAACCATTTGAGGTGTTACAGAACCAAACAATTTATCTTCTTCAGAAGCTTGTAATTCATATTTTAGAGTTACTTTGTTTAGCTTATTACAAACTTCTTGTAATTCTGCTATACGTTTTTCTTCTAGTTCTTTAGTTTTAGCAATTTGAAATTCAGCTTGAGAAATATTACCTTTTGTAGCGTAAATTGCCATATCATTAGGGATTAAATAATTTCTTGCATAGCCAGATTTAACATTAACTAATTGTCCTGGATCNCCTAAACCACGAACACTTTGTAATAAAATAATTTTCATTTTACTTTTCTCCCTTTATATGTTTCTTGGATCTACGTGATATGGTAAAAGCGCAATATTACGTGCTTTTTTGATTTCTTTTGCAATTAACCTTTGGTATTTTGCAGATACACCTGTCACATAACCTGGAATTATTTTTCCTTGATCAGTTAAAAATTTTCTGAGAAATTTATATTCTTTATAATTAATCATTTTAACTAAATCTTTATTTTCCTTAAAAGGACATATTTTTTTCTGATAAGATAAACCAGCCATAATTAATTCTCCTCTTTCTTTTCTTCTATTTCATTAGATTCAGCTTCACTACTTTCTGTAGTTTTACTTGACTCTTCTGTAGAAGTATCATTGGATATTTTTTCCTTGGTTGTTTCAGTTGGCTTTGATTCATCTTTATTAAGTAAGCCTAATTGATTGTCAAGTGAAGATTTCTCTTCTAATAATTGATTTTTATCAATTTTTGTAGTTAAATAAGCTAGAACATTAGTGTTGTGATCTAATGTTGTATTTAACTCCTTATTTTTTGTGCCATCTGATTCAAATTGAAATAATACATACATACCATATTTTTCTTTATTAATTGGGTATGCTAACTTCTTCTTACCCCATGCTTCAATTGTATGTGTTGTGCCACCAAAATCTTTAACAGTGGATTCTACTGAGACAATTAAGTCTTTTAATCTTCCTGCTTCTAGCGCAGGGTGAACAATATACATAGTTTCATAATATGCCATAAATAAATCTCCTTTATATAATTGAAGACGCTATCACTAGCGCAACAACTGACATTAATTTAATTAAAATATTTAATGAAGGTCCTGAAGTATCTTTAAATGGATCACCCACAGTATCACCAACAACAGCAGCTTTATGTGCATCAGTTCCTTTGCGACCTTCTTCTTCTATAGTTTTCTTTGCATTATCCCAAGCACCACCAGCGTTTGATTGAAAAATTGCCATCAAAACTCCGCATGCAGTAACACCCGCTAAAACTCCACCGAGCATTTCTTTACCTCCACCAAAGCCAATTAAAATTGGAATGAATACAGCTAACAAACCAGGTAGTACCATTTCTCTTATTGAGGCTTGTGTTGAGATTTCAACGCATTTATCGTATTCAGCCTTACCATCTGCTTCATCAAATATTTTTCTATCTTCTTCTGTAGCCGTACTTAAATCTGCATCATATTTTCTCATTATTTCTAATGCAGCTTTCAAAGCTGGAATATCATTAAATTGTCTTCTTACTTCTTGAATCATACTCATCGCAGCTCTTCCTACAGCATTCATTGCAAGTGCTGAAAAAACAAACGGAAGCATTGATCCAATTAATAATCCAACCATAACAGTTGGTTCCATTATATCAATATGATCTATTTTAGCTTTCCCAGCAAAAGCAGCAAATAATGCAAGCGCTGTTAAAGCTGCTGATGCAATTGCAAAGCCTTTACCTATTGCCGCAGTTGTATTTCCAACCGCATCTAATTCATCCGTTCTATTTCTAACTTCAGATGGTAATTCAGCCATTTCTGCAATACCACCTGCATTATCTGAAATTGGACCATATGCATCAACTGCAAGTTGTATGCCAGTATTAGCTAACATACCAACAGCAGCAATAGCTATACCATATAATCCAGCATAACTATGTGCAATTAAAATTGCTGCAGAAATTAATAAAATAGGAATTGCTGTTGACATCATACCAATTCCTAAACCAGCTATAATATTTGTTGCTGCACCAGTTTCAGATTGTTTGACAATATCACTAACAGGTTTTGTTCCTGTACCAGTATAATACTCAGTGACTTTACCTACTGACAAGCCTGCTATTAATCCAGCTATCGTTGCAAAAAAAGCACCATGGGAATTGTATGTTATACCATTAAAATTCCAACTATTTGGTAATAAATTTGTAATTATAAAGTAAGAAGCAATTAGCATTAATAAGGCAGATAAGAACTCACCTAAATTAAGTGCTTTATGTGGGCTCCCTCCATCAGTAACTTTTACAAAAAAAGTTCCAATAATTGAACATAAGATGCCTGTAGCAGCTAACACTAAAGGTAAAATTACAAAGCTCATATCATCACTTCCATTGGCAGCAAAGAGTGCGGCACCTAAAACCATTGTTGCAATTATTGAGCCAACATATGATTCAAATAAATCAGCACCCATACCTGCAACATCTCCAACATTATCTCCAACATTGTCTGCAATAGTTGCGGGATTTAATGGATGATCTTCTGGTATACCTGCTTCAACTTTACCAACTAAATCTGCCCCTACATCTGCTGCTTTTGTATAAATACCACCTCCAACTCTAGCAAAAAGTGCAATTGATGAGGCACCAAATGAAAAACCAGTTAATACTTCTAAACGTTGATCTAAAGTCCATAATGTAAATGTAGCCTCATAAAATAAATATAAGCCTGTTAAACCTAACATACCTAAACCAACTACACCAAGACCCATAACTGCACCACCAGAAAATGCAATATTAAGTGCTTCCCCTAATGAATTTTGGGCAGCATTAGTAGTTCTTACATTAGCTTTAGTAGCAACCTTCATACCTATAAATCCTGCTAACCCAGAACATATAGCCCCCATTAAAAAAGAAAAACCTAGTAGAGCATGACTGTTCTCATTTTGAGAGCCCAAATATGTTAACAATCCCCCTACAACTATCACAAAAAAAGATAAAATTGTATACTCTGCTTTTAAAAATGACATTGCNCCATCTGATATATTTTTTGCAATAGTCGCCATTTTTTCATTACCTANAGGCTGATTNGTGACCCATTTGTCTTTTATAAAGACAAAAATTAAAGCCAANAATCCTGATAATAATAAAATTGACTTGTTTTCTAAAATATATTCCATTTAATTGCACTCCTTGTTTTTCTTATTATATTTATTCATTGTTTCATTAATATTATTATTAATTAAAAATTTAATCGCCTCAACAGATTCTATTATAACTGATTGAACAATACTTTTCTCTTTGTTTTTAAAAGGTGAAAGTACATATGATGAAAGTGATTGATGCTTTGTATTGGTTGAAATACCAATTTTTAATCTTAAAAATTGATCGTTTTTAAGATGGTAAATAATAGATTCAATACCTTTTTGGCCACCNGAGCTTCCTTTAGATTTAAATTTAATNCTTCCTAATGGTAAATCTGCNTCATCATAAACTATAAGNATTTTACTAATATCAATATTAAAGTAATCTATGTANTGTTTTAATGCCACTCCACTATTATTCATATATCCAATTGGTTTCACCAAAGACATATCTGAATTTTTTGCATGCATATATTCACCCTTNCCAAGTTTGAATTTTAAATTAAATTCATTAGCTAATTGGTCTAAAACCCAGTACCCGGCATTATGTTTTGTATTAACGTATTGCTNACCAGGATTACCTAATCCAACTATAATCATTTACTCTGAGTTCTCTTCATTATTTTCTTCTGACTCTGAGCTGTCTATATCTGAAGATTCTCCTTCAATAGAATCATCCATTTCCATTTCTTCAGATACTTCTNCTTCTTTTGTTGGCTGGATTATAGATACTACTAAATTATCTTCATCACCCACTATTGTAACATCATCTGAAATAGGAATTTGAGCTAAACGAATTGCATCTCCCAAATCTAAATCTGTGATATCAATAGAAATATTTTGCGGAATATTTCCAGGCAAACATGAAACTTCTATTTCAGTTAAAACCTGATTTAAAACACCTCCAGAAGTTAACCCAATTGCTTGCCCAGTAATTTCTAATGGCACCTTTACAGTAACTTCTTGGTCCATTTTTACTCCATATAAATCTATGTGAAGCATCTGTTCAGTAATTGGGTGGTACTGTACTGACTTAATGATAACATCTCTATCTTTTGAACCAACAGAAATTTGGTAAACTTGAACTTCCGCTTTAAATGCTTCATACATTATTTTTTTATTAACACTAAATGGTATACTTTCCTTAGAATCGTGGGAATAATAAATTCCTGGAATTTCATCCTTATTTCTTATATTTTTCACAAAAGATTTTTTACTACTTAATGCTCTTTTAACTAATTCAATTTTATGTCCGTTCATTTGTATGACCTCGATTTATTTAAATAATTCACTAATTGAATCACCTTTATTAATTCTTATAATAGCTTCAGAAAAAACTTCAGCTACAGATATTATTTCTAGTTTATCAAATAGTTTATCTTTATCTATGTTAATAGTATCACTTACAATAATTTTTTCTATAGGAGCTTCTTTTAATCTTGAAACAGCTGGTCCTGATAAAACAGGATGAGTTGCAACNGCNACNACTGANTTAGCTCCATTATCCATTGCAGTTTTAGCTGCATTACAAATAGTGCCAGCCGTATCAATCATATCATCTATAATAAATACATGCTTATCTTCTAAATCACCAATTAGATTCACAACCTCAGCGACATTATGCTTCGGTCTTCTTTTATCAATTAATGCAAACCCTATCCCTAGTTTTTTTGCGTAGGNCTGACTCATTTTTGCGCTTCCTATATCAGGTGCCAAAACAACTCCATTATCAATATTTAAATTATAATCTTGCAATTGGTTAAATAATGCAATTCTTGAATATAAATTGTCAAGGGGAACATTAGTAAATCCTTGTATTTGTGGCGAATGTAAATCCATTGTAATCATTCTATCTACACCAGCTGNNTCCATTAAATCTAATATCATNCNAGCAGATATAGGTACGCGTGGTTGATCTTTTCTATCTTGCCTTGCATAACCATAATAAGGAATNACNGCAGTCACTGTCTTTGCTGAGGCTCTTTTTGCAGCATCTAACATTAACAATAGCTCCATTAAATTTTCAGCAGGTGGGTTAGTAGACTGTATTAAGAAAACATTTTCTCCTCGAATGTTTTCTTTAAAAGCTACTCGTAATTCACCGTCACTAAAAGTTTCTAAATCAATCTTACCTAGTGGCACTCCAACTAAGTTTGCGATTTTTTCAGAAAGCTCTNTATTTGATTTTCCGCTAAATATCTTCATAATGCTGGGGGACAGGGAGTCGAACCCCGATTCCATGGACCAAAACCATGTGTCCTGCCATTAGACGATCCCCCAATAACTTTAATTTCTTTTAAGCGGCTTCACTATGTGGCAGTGATAGTTTTTTAGTTGTTGATGTGTTACATCAGCTTGTAAAAAATTTTCAAAAACACCAAACATAGTCGAGCCACTGCCCGACAAGCTAACAAATAAAGAAGAATTAGATTCCATAACTTTTCTTATCTCTACAACTTCCGGATACGTTGATTTAATAATATTTTCAAAATCATTTTCAAATAACTCCCAATCAAGACTTCCTTGAAAGGAACGAAATTTATTACAATCAAATGTATTGGGCAAATCATTTTTAAAAAAACTATAAGCCCATTTTGTGGAAANATGAAAAGTAGGATGAATCAATAACAAAAAATATTTAGTTAAATCAANATCTAATTTTGTTAATTTTTCTCCTTTTCCTTCTGAAACTTGAATTCCGCCATTAATAAAAAAGGGTATATCACACCCTAATTCAAATGCTAACANCTGTAACTTNTGATTAGAAATATTTAATTTAAATATTTTATTTAGTTCACATAATATTGCAGCCGCATTGCTAGAACCTCCACCTAAACCAGCACCTACAGGTATATTTTTATTCAAAATAATATCTAACCCATGATTAATTTTATATTTTTCAAAAATTAACTGCGCTGCTTTNATNCATAAATTTTCAGCATTATTAGGTACTTTAATTGGGCCCTGACAAATAATATTTAATTTGCCAGTATTATTTTTTTGAAGTTCAATTGTATCATGTAAATCAATTTCTTGCATAATTGTAAAGATAGAATGATAATTATCAGGTAAGCGATCTAATATTTTTAAACCTAAATTAACTTTAGCATANGATTTAATAAGATTTTTATTTGGCATAATTTTTTAACAAAAAAATCACTTTATTTATACCATAAATATTAACAATATCATTTAATGAAGGNCCNTGATGTTGCCCTGTTAAAGCTAATCTTATTGTTTTCCAAATATCTTTAGGGCTNCATTCAATTTTACTTTGTATCGCTTTNATAATATGGCTTAATTCAATTTTATCTTGATNATTTAACTCATTGAGCTTANCTAAAAAAGTATTTAAAATACTATTACTCACTTTAGATTGAATGTAATCTAAATCTTCTTTATTCAATACAATNTNATNTAATGANAAAAAAGCTAATGACTTTTTAAAGTCGCCCAAATTATCAATTTTTTCTCGTACTAATTCAACCATNTCATCTGTAAATAAATTATCCNGACTATAAAANTCATTTANTAGTGATTGTAATTCATGGATTGGNTAATTTTTAATATAGTGATTNTTAAAATAATTTAATTTTTTTACATCAAATACTGCNCCAGACTTACTAACTCTATCNAANGANAATGAATNAATTAATTCATCTAAANTATANATCTCTCGATCACCTTTTTCATGCCAACCTAATAATGCTAAAAAGTTTATTAAAGCCTCTTTAGTATAACCTTTATCTATATAACTAGAAACAGACACATCATTTTTACGTTTTGATAATTTAGTTTTATCACTATTAAGNAATAGAGGTAAATGGCCAAACTGTGGNACTTCCCAANCAAATGCNTTATATAATAGAATATGTTTNGGTATACTAGGTAGCCATTCTTCNCCTCTAATAACATGGGTAATATTCATTAAATGATCATCAATAACATTNGCAAAATGATAGGTAGGAAACCCATCAGATTTAATNATAATTGGATCATTAATTANTGTTAAATCGAATTTAACTTCACCTTTNATTAAATCTTGNTGTGATAAAATCTGATTATTAGGNATTTTNAAACGAACCACAAATTGTTCTTGNTCCATTTTNTCCCATATTGTATCCAAATCAAAATCTTTAAAAATNGCGTCTTCAATTGCAGCATCTTCAGTTGATAAATCTCCTGATGAAAGCTTCTTTAACCTATCGTCTGAATAAAAACATGGATATGCATAATTGCGTTTTATTAAATCATAATAAAAATCTTTGTATAGAGATAATCTATCGGACTGCCTATAAGGGCCAAAATCACCGCCGATATGGGGGCCTTCATCAAAGTCAACTCCAGCCCATAACAACATATCAATCAAATCTTTTTCAGCATTTTTAACTAAACGATTTTGGTCTGTGTCTTCTATCCTTAATACTAATTTTCCCTTTAATTGTTTAGCGTAAAAATAGTTATATAGAGCAGTTCGCAATCCACCAACATGTAAATAACCTGTGGGACTCGGAGCAAATCTTAATCTAACCGTATCGTTATTCATTATTTAATTGAATAAGACATATTGCTTGTGCAGCAATACCTTCTTCTAATCCTACTGAGTCTAACTTATCTGTAGTAGTTGCTTTGATTGATAAATTATTTATATCCATATCTAAGTGGTTTGAAATATTATTTTTCATACTTTGAATATATTTAGATAATTTTGGCTTTTCTAAAATAATCGTAGAATCAATGTTTAGTATTTTAAATTGAGGAAATGTCTTAGTAATTAATTTATAAGTATAATCTAACATATCTATACCAGAAGCATTCTTCCAATTAGCAGTCGCAGGAAAATGTTTACCTAAATCGCCTAAATTACAAGCTCCTAAAATTGAATCTATAATCGCATGAATTAATACATCACCATCACTATGACCTGCTGCTCCTTTAATATGGGGTATATTCACCCCTCCAATCCATAGTGGTAAATTGGGTGATAACTGATGTACATCATAACCTTGACCAATCTTAAAAGGCATAATTATATAATTAGCATTGCATCGCCATATGAATAAAAACGATACTTTTTCTTAATAGCTTCACTATATGCATCCATTACAAAATCTTTGTTTGCAAAAGCAGAGACTAACATCATCAAAGTAGATTGTGGTTGATGAAAGTTAGTAATCAGTTTATCTGTCATTTTAAAATCGTAAGGAGGATAAATAAATTTATCAGTCCAGCCCGATTTTGCTGTAATTTGAAATCCTGATACCACAACGGTCTCTAGGGTTCGCACAGCAGAAGTTCCAACTACTGTAACTTTTTTACGTTTCGATTTTGCTTCGTTTATTAAAGTTGCAGTTTCTGGAGGTACATAATAATATTCTGAATCCATATTATGTCTTGTTAAATCCTCAACTAAAATTGGTTTAAATGTACCTAATCCAATATGTAAAGTAATATTTGCAGTTTTAACTCCCACTTTTTTAATATCTTCTATTAATTGTTCAGAGAAATGCATCCCAGCTGTTGGTGCAGCAACTGAACCTCTCTCACTAGCATAAACTGTTTGGTAACGTTTTTTATCAGAAGGTACTGGGTCTCTTTTAATATATGGAGGCAAAGGGCATAATCCGTGATTATCAATAAAATTATATAAAGATTGTTCATCATGATCAAATCGTAATACTCTTCCCCCTGAAACAGTATTGTCTATTACGTCACATGTAATTTCATCACTTAAAATTAACTTGTTACCTATTCTCACTTTTCTAGCAGGCTTAACCATCGCTTCCCATAAATTATTAGCAAGCTCACGCAATAAAAATACTTCAACCTGTGCATCAGACTTATCTTTTTTAGCATATAATCTAGCTGGATATACTTTTGTATTATTTAATACTAAAACTTCACCTTTCTTAAAATATGATACAATATCTTTAAATTTTTTATGCTCTATTGACATATCTTTTCGATTAAGTACCATTAATTTAGAATTTTCGCGCGCTTTAGTAGGTTTGTCAGCAATCAAATTATCTGGTACTTCTAAATCAAATGATGATAAACGTGGCGGTTTTTCTACGCTTCCAAAAAACATATTATCTCCTTATTAATATAAAAAATTAATTATCTTCAGTATAATTAATATTTAAATGATTGTAAGCTTTAGGTAAAACTTTTCTTCCCCTTGGGGTTCTTTGAACAAAGCCTTCTTTTATTAAAAATGGTTCATATACTTCTTCAATTGTTCGTGCATCTTCTGCAATAGCAACTCCTAATGACTCTAAACCAACAGGCCCGCCATTAAATTTAGTAATCATTGTTTTTAAAATACTGCGATCCATTCTATCAAGTCCAGACTGATCTATATCTAATTTTGATAATGCTAAATTAGCAATATCCAATGAAATTATACCATTTGATTCTACTTCAGCAAAATCTCTAGCACGCTTTAAAATTCTATTAGAAATTCTTGGTGTACCCCTGGAACGTTTTGCAATTTCTAAAGCTGCATTATCTTCTATTTTAATTTTTAAAATTTTTGCTGATCTTTTAATTATTTCTAATAATTCATCATGATTATAAAATTCTAAACGTAATAACACACCAAATCTATCTCNAAGTGGGGAAGTTAAATTTCCTAATTTTGTTGTTGCTCCAATAAGTGTAAACTTATTTAATGATAATTGAACACTTCTTGCATTAGGNCCTTTATCAATCATAATATCTATCATATAATCTTCCATAGCAGAGTACAAATACTCTTCAACAACACTATTTAATCGATGAATTTCATCTACAAACAAAACATCAAATTCACTTAAATTTGTTAATACNCCTGCTAAATCTCCTGCTCTATCAATNACTGGGCCTGAGGACATTTTGATATTCACATTCATTTCTTTTGCTATAATATTAGCTAATGTTGTTTTCCCTANTCCAGGAGGGCCAAATAATAAAACNTGATCCAAAGCTTCATTTCTTTTTTGTGCTGCNTTAATATAAACTTTTAAATTTTCAATTATCTTNTTTTGACCAACAAAATTATCAAAGCTATCAGGGCGTAAAGAAAGTTCTGCTTGAACATCTTCTAATTGTTTNNCNGGAGATGTTATTTCATTTTGAGTATTTTGATTATCTTTGTTCATATAGTATTATACCCCGTAATATAATTCTATTATCAGCATGATAAAAGAGAGATTTTAAATTTATAATAAAATAGGTTTTAAAAATTTTCCNGTATAAGATTTTTTNANTTTTANAACCTCTTCTGGTNANCCAATNGCCATAATATCACCACCACCTTGACCNCCNTCTGGNCCTAAATCTATAATCCAGTCAGTACANTTAACAACATCTAAGTTATGCTCAATTACAACTACAGTATTTCCTTTGTCAACTAAATTATTTAAAACACTTACTAACATATCAACATCTTTAAAGTGTAGTCCTGTTGTTGGCTCATCTAATATATATAAAGTTCTTCCAGTATTAACTTTTGATAATTCTGATGATAATTTAACTCTTTGAGATTCACCACCAGATAATGTTGTAGCTTGTTGGCCTAATCGAATATATCCTAATCCAACATCACATAATGTTTTTAATTTTCTGAAAATACTTTTATGTTGCTTAAAAAACAATACAGCTTCTTCTACTGTTAAATTTAAAATATCATATATATTTTTGTTTTTATATTTAATCTGTAAAGTCTGGGAGTTAAATCGTTTGCCTTTACAATGTTCACATGTAATATAAACATCAGATAAAAAATGCATTTCAATCTTTATTAATCCCGCTCCTTGACAATGTTCACATCTTCCACCTTTAACATTAAATGAAAATCTCCCTGGCTTATATCCCATAATTTTAGAATCAGGTAATTGACTGTATAATTCTCTTATGTGATTAAAAATTCCGGTATAAGTAGCTGGGTTTGATCGTGGTGTTTTGCCAATTGGTGATTGATCAATATTAACTACTTTGTCTAGATAAGCTACTCCATCTATTGATTCATATTTTAATGGTTTTTTTCTGCTCGAATAAATTTTTTGATTTAATGCAGGTAAGAGTGTTTGATTAATTAATGTTGATTTTCCGGACCCAGAAACGCCTGTAATACTTACAAAGCATCCTAGAGGAATATTAATGTTAATATTATTTAAGTTATTTCCTCGCGCACCAAATAATTGTAAAAGTTTTCCACTACCTTTTCTTCTTTTTTTAGGAATGTTAATAGTTTTTTTCCCTGATAAAAATTGTCCAGTAACAGATTTCTTATTATTAATAATTTGTTTTGGAGTCCCTTGTGCTACAATCTTACCTCCATTCACGCCAGCTCCTGGCCCTATATCGATAATCCAATCAGATTTTTTCATCATTTGCTCATCATGTTCAACAACTAAGACAGTGTTTCCAAGTTTACTTAATTGAATTAATGTTTGAATTAACTTTTCATTATCTCTAGCATGTAAACCAATCGATGGTTCATCTAAAACATATAATACACCAACTAATTGAGAGCCAATTTGTGTTGCTAATCTAATTCTTTGCATTTCACCACCTGATAATGTGCGCGATGAACGATTTAAACTTAGATAATCTAGACCAACATTGATTAAAAATTGTAATCTATTTTTAATTTCTTTTAAAATTTCGCTAGAGACAGCTTTTTGAGTATCTGTCAGATTGAGATTTTCAATAAAATAATGTAGATCTTTAATTGGTAAAATTGTTAATGTATAAATATTTTTTTCTTGTATATATGTGGATTGAGCAGATTCATTTAATCTAGACCCATTACAACTAACGCACAATCTTCTATTCATATATTTTTCTACCCAATCTTTTATATATGAAGAACGTGATTGATGATAACGCCTTTTTAATCTGTTTATTACACCTTCCCATTTATATTTTTTTGATCCCAATAAAAGTATTTTTTGATGTTCAGATGGTAAATTTTTCCAAGGTGTTGAAAAAGAAAATTTTAACTTATCAGATAAATCTAGTAATAAATTACCATAATGTTTTCCATTTGGTTGTGCACCTAAAGGTTCAATACATCCTTCTCTTAAACTTTTATTAAAATCTGGAACTATTAAATCTGGATCTAATGCAAATGATGTTCCTAATCCATCACATGTCGTACATGCCCCCAATGGAGAGTTAAAAGAAAAATTACTAGGCTGTAATTCACTAAAGTGAATGTCATCTTTAAAACAGTATGCATTTTCGCTAAAAAAAATATCTCTTTGATTATCATTTATTACTAAAGATCCATTGCCAACTTTATATGCTAATTCAATTGATTGGATTAACCTATCATAAATATTATCTTTTTTAATAATTCTATCAATTACTATTTCAATATTATATGATTTTCTTGTTGATAATTTCTCATAGATTGAAGAAATATCTTTAATATCACCATTAATACGCGCCCTTATAAACCCTTCTTTTAAGAAAGTTTTTAAAATATTTTTATAATTTTGTTTTTTATTTTTTGTAATTGGACTCATAATCACTAATTTTGTATTATCTGACATATTTGATACAAAATTAACAATATCATCTGCCGAATTTTTTTTTACATCTTCATTACATTTATAGCATTTTTGTTGACCTATACGAGCATACAAAAGTCGCAAATAATCATATATTTCAGTAACTGTCCCCACAGTTGATCTAGGATTTCTTGAAGTAGATTTTTGATCTATAGAGATTGCTGGAGATAGTCCATCAATATAATCTACTTCTGGTTTGTCCATAATGCCTATAAATTGACGTGCATAAGATGATAATGATTCTACATATCGCCTTTGGCCTTCAGCATAAATTGTATCAAAAGCTAAAGATGATTTGCCTGAACCGGATAGGCCGGTTATTACTACTAATTGATCACGTGGAATTTTTAAACTGACATCCTTAAGGTTATGCACCTTTGCTCCACGAATATTTATAAATTTTTTTGATGACATTTTAAATGAACTTTTTATTATTACGAACTTCTAATATATAAAATATTATTGTAATTTTACACAAATGAGAAAAATAAAATATATATATATTGTAATCATATCTGTGATAGTTCTTATTGCATTTAAAGAAAATTTTCAACCTGATCCATTTCAAAAATTAAAAACTTTAACACAAGTCATAAGATTGGTGCAAGAGGGTTATTTTGAAGATGTAGATATGACTAAAGCTCTAGAAGGCGCTATAAGAGGTTTTTTAGAGGAGTTAGATCCCCATTCAAAGTATATTAGTAATGATGAACTAGAAGTGGTAACTGAACAAATGGAGGGAAAATTTGAGGGTATTGGTATTGAATACAGTATGCTTGATGGGTATATTACAGTAATATCTCCTATACCAGGAACGCCTTCCGATAAAGCTGGAATACAATCGGGTGATAAAATNATTGAAATAAATAGTAAATCTGCTTATAAAATTAAAACTGAAGATGTAATTAAAAANTTANGAGGAGAAAAAGGAAGTTCTGTTATAGTTAAAATNTTAAGNGAAGGNAAANANCCTTTTGATGTAACTNTGATTCGAGATCAAATACCTATTACAAGTATAATAGCTTCGTATATGCTNAACANTGAAATTGGTTATGTTAAAATAAATAGGTTTGCTAATAATACNGTNGAGGANCTAAAAAATGAATTAATNAATCTTGANCAANATGGAATGCANAAAATTATTTTAGATCTAAGAAATAATGGTGGNGGTCTNTTAGATCAAGCAGTAGAAATGGTTGATATGTTTATTAATACATTTGATACTATTGTTTANACAAAAGGNAAATTAAGAAATGCAAANGATGTTTTTTATGCTAGAAATNGTTTTTATGATATTGATTATCCNCTAGCTATAATTATAAATAATGGNTCAGCAAGTGCNAGTGAAATAGTAGCTGGTGCAATNCAAGATTTAGATAGNGGNCTTATAATTGGNGAACGTAGTTTTGGTAANGGNCTTGTACAACGACAATATTCNCTNGAAGATGGNTCTGCNGCCAGAATNACAGTAGCCCAATATTTTACACCTTCAGGNAGATTAATNCAAAGGTCTTATGANGGTGGACTNGGGGAATATTATAATGAAGAAGCAATTGAAGATACATCTTTAACAAATAAAACTTTACATTATACAAAACAAGGTAGGGTGGTNTATGGTGGNGGTGGAATTTGGCCCGATCATGAAATTAAANTAGATGAAGAATATATTAAATATTTAAATAGTAAAATTAGATTAAATGCAAAAAGNCCTATATTTTCTTATGCAAATTTTATTAAAACAAAAATTAAAGATACATTTGTTAATGCAGATGATTTNTATCAAAAAATANTAAGTTCAAATCAATTAGAAACTGATTCACATATTTTAAATTATGCTGAATTTGTACAATGGCTNGAATCAGAAGATATTGATTTTGATNAAGATTTAAATAGTATGTGGTATTATATAGAAATTGATATATTNTCNGAAATAGCAAATGCTATTTGGGGTAAAGACTNTAATTATAAAATAAAAAGTNTAATTGATAATCAAATTATTAAAAGTATAGAATATTTAATTGATAAATAAATATTGTGATAAAAAAGAATAAATATTAATATCATNATATAAAATAATAATATTTTTTAAATGAATAAAAAGTAGGAGTAAACAAAGATGGTTGAATTATTTATTAATGGCGGAAACTTTATGTGGCCTATTTTGGCTATATTTATTGTAGGGTTAGTCTTNGTAGGAGAAAGATTAATGCATTTAATTTCATCNTCTAAATGGGGAGAAGAATTTGCTGGNGANGTNACAGAAACTTTAGATTCAGCAGGGGCNCTTGAATCTCAAACTTTATGTGAAAAAGGGCAAGGNCCAATAGCTAATTTATTNTTAGTTGGCCTTAATAATATTAAAAAAGGTGTTGAAGGTGTTGAAAANGCAATAGATAATAGAGCTAATGTTGAAATGTCTTCATTAGAAAAAAATATGACNTGGATTGCNCTTTGTATNGCTACAGCNCCAATGTTAGGATTTTTAGGTACTGTATGGGGTATGGTTAGTGCNTTTGATGCTATTGCAGCTGCAGATAATATCAGTGCAAAAATTGTTGCAGAAGGTATATCACAAGCCCTTTTAACTACTGCTTTTGGATTGGTTGTAGCCGTTATTTTACAGATATTACAAAATACTGTATTATATATTATTGATAANAAAGTAATTGCNATTCAAAAATCTGTTAANTTATTTTTAATTTCTGTAGAAAACTTAAAAAAATAATAAAATGATTATTAAAAAAAGAAGAGAAGTTGATGAAATAAATTCATCTTCTATGGCNGATATAGCTTTTTTATTNCTAGTTTTTTTTCTAGTAACCACAACTATTGATCCTGGAGAAGGGTTAACTATGATTCTNCCTCCNTATGAATCTGACCCATCCCCNAGAGATGCAGATGAAATAGTTAAAATATTGGTNCGTTCNACNGGCCAAGTATTATTAGATGGTGAAATTATGNGNATTGANCAAATTGAAGAAAAATCTAAAAATAAAGTTCAAGAATTTCAATCTTTACGTCCAGGTTTAGGNAAAGATGGNAAACCAAAACAGCCAATATTTGTNGTTATAACGGANGAAAAAGCTCAATACCAAACCTTTCTAANGGTTGTNGATCAATTAAAACTTGCCAATTGTAAAAANATATCTGTNGTNGAGTCATANTAGTATGAATATNAATCAAAAACCACGACCAAANTCAACAGTATCTACGGCATCATTNCCAGATATTATTTTTATGTTATTAATTTTCTTTATGGTNACTACAGTAATGAAAACTTTTGATGGTTTNAAAGTACAAGANCCNAGTGCTAAAAAAATAGAAAAATTAGAAAATAGAAAAAATGTCATATACATATGGCAAACTAAAGATGGTAGTGTGTGTGTNGATGATCAAACATTAAGTAATATAGANGATGTAAGTGAAATATTAAAATTTAAACTAGANTCTAGTGTTGACCCTGGAAAAATGGTTGTTCAATTTAAATCAGATTTNAANACAACAATGGAATTAATACAACAAATACATACTGAATGTAGAGAGGCAAATGCCTTAAAGCTAAGTTATGCAGCTAAGAAATTAAGTAATTAATTATGAGAAAAGATTATTTCGAAATAACATATAAATTAAGAATAAGGGAAATTTCTGCTTCAGTGATTGCTTCTNTNGTTATTTTATTTTATGCATTCCCTAAGGTAGTAGAAAGCGAAATGATATTTGAAGAGGCAGAATATACAGAAATTATAAATGTAGAAATTGTTAAACCTCTACAGCAGCAACAGCAATTTAAAAGTGCAAGACCTTCAATTCCAATTGAAGCAGATGAAGAGTCTGAAATAGATACTCTAGATTTTATGGATACAGATATAGAAGGTTTTGGAGATTGGGGAGCTCCCCCNCCACCACCTTCTTCAAATACAAGGCCAAAGTGGGTACAGTATGATCAAGCTCCTACACCCAAAAAAGCTTTACGACCTAAATATCCTGATATTTGTAAACAAGCTGGCATAGAAGGTACTGTTGTGGTATCTTTTTGGGTAGATGAAACAGGAACAGTAGATCAATCTTCAATTGAAATTTTACAATCTATTCCATGTTTAGATCAAGTATGCCTTAGTGCAATAAAAAAATCAAAATGGCGTCCTGCAAGACAAGGTAGACAAAAGGTTGGGGTTCCTCTTTCGATGCCATTTAATTTTACATTAGAAAATTAAGTTAGATTAGATTTAATATACTCTTTATTNAGAGTTACAATATTCTCGATAGAAATATTTTTAGGACATGTTACTTCACACGCGCCTGTATTAGTACAATTACCAAACCCCTCTTCATCCATTTGATTTACCATATTAAACGCTCTTTGGGGTCTTTCTGTCTGGCCTTGNGGTAATAAAGATAAATGAGTGACCTTAGCNCCNACAAATAGCATTGCAGATGAATTTTTACACGAAGCTACACAAGCACCACAGCCAATACATGTAGCAGATTCAAATGCTGAATCGGCATCCTCTTTAGGTATTGGAGTAGAATTAGCTTCAGTAGCTTGTCCGGTTGATACTGAAACATAGCCCCCAGAAGAAATAATACGATCAAAGGCTGTTCTATCAACAGATAAATCTTTAATAATCGGAAAGGATTTAGCTCTCCAAGGTTCAATAATAATAGTATCGCCATCATTAAAAGTACGCATATGTAATTGGCAAGTTGTAACACCTGAGAGAGGTCCATGAGGTCTACCATTTATCACTACACCACATGTGCCACATATTCCTTCTCTACAATCATGATCAAATGCTATAACTTCTTTATTTTCTTTTACTAATTTATTATTTAATAAATCTAACATTTCTAAGAAAGACATATCCCCTGTAACTCCATTTAGTAGATGCTCTTCTAGGAAACCAGGTGATGTGTTATTAATTTGACGCCATATTTTAAGTTTTAATTCCATTATTTATAACTCCTAGAAGTTAATTTTACTTCATTGAAATCTAATTTCTCTTTATGCAGTTTTGATTTTTTTATGTCTGAATTAAATTCCCATGCTGAAACATATGCATAATCTTTATCATTTCTTAATGCTTCATTTTCTTCAGTTTGATATTCTTCTCTAAAATGACCACCACAAGATTCATTTCTATTTAATGCATCAACAGCCATTAGTTGTCCTAATTCTAAAAAGTCAGCTAATCTTCCAGCTTTTTCTAATTCTGGATTAAAAATTCCATTCCCAGGGATATTAACATTATTATAAAATTGTTCTTTTAATATTTCTATTTCATCAAAAACATATTTTAGCCCTTGTTCNTTTCGNGCCATACCAACATAATCCCACATTAATTTTCCTAATTTTTTATGAATGTCATCAACAGAGTGCTCNCCTTTAGTTTCTAACATTTTATTAAAAAAAAGTTTTGCATTATTTAGGTCTTCTTGTATTATTGGATGATTTAGCTTAATGTTATTTGGTTTTTGCTTGGCTAAATAATTGCCNACAGAATTAGGTGCTACAAAATAACCATCAGCTAATCCTTGCATCAANGCACTTGCACCTAAGCGATTTGCTCCATGNTCGGAAAAATTAGCTTCACCAATTACAAATAATCCNGANAAATTACTCATTAANTTATAATCAACCCANAANCCTCCCATNGTATAATGAATNGCTGGATANATTTTCATTGGNGTTTCATANGGNTTTTCNCCNGTAATTTGNTTATACATATCAAANAGGTTNCCNTATTTAGCAGCAACNGCAGGTTGCCCTAATCTGTTAATTGCATCTGNAAAATCTAAATAAACTGCCAAACCTGTATCACCAACTCCATGTCCATCATCACACATTTCTTTAGCTCTTCTTGATGCTACATCTCTAGGAACCAAGTTACCAAAGGACGGATAAATTCTTTCTAAATAGTAATCTCTTTCTTCTTCAGAAATATTAAGAGGGTTTCTATTGTCTCCTTTTTTCTTAGGCACCCATACTCTACCATCATTTCTTAAACTTTCACTCATAAGTGTTAATTTTGATTGATGATCACTAGATACCGGAATNCANGTTGGATGTATTTGACAAAAACTTGGATTTGCGAAAAATGCTCCTTTTTTGTGCGCACGCCACGTGGCCGTTACATTACTNGCCATTGCATTAGTTGATAAGTAAAATACATTACCATAACCTCCTGTAGCTANTACTACAGCATCAGCAAGATGNGCTTGTACTGAACCATCTAAAATATTTCTTGTNATTATACCCTTTGCTTCTCCATCAATTACAATCAAATCAATCATTTCAGTTCTAGAATGAAATTTTACTTTTTTAAGATTCATTTGTCGCGCAAGAGCTGAATATGCACCCAAAAGTAATTGTTGACCCGTCTGACCTCTAGCATAAAAAGTTCTTGATACTTGAGCTCCACCAAANGATCTATTATCTAATAAACCTCCGTACTCTCTAGCAAAAGGCACTCCTTGAGCAACACATTGATCAATAATATTATTACTTATTTCAGCTAATCTATATACGTTGGATTCTCTAGATCTATAATCTCCGCCTTTGATAGTATCATAAAATAATCTAAATACACTATCTCCATCATTTCTATAATTTTTTGCAGCATTTATTCCTCCTTGTGCAGCAATACTATGTGCTCTTCTTGGTGACTCGTGAAATGAAAAGGCATCAACATTATATCCTAATTCTCCCATAGTGGCGCATGCAGACGCTCCAGCAAGACCGGTTCCTACAACTATAACATTATATTTTCTTTTATTTGAAGGATTAACTAAGTTCATATTGAACTTATGGTTTGCCCACTTGTCTTTTAGGGGCCCAGAAGGCTCGTTAGAATTAAGTTTAGAATTATTTTTATTCATTTTCATATGCTATAATATAAGCAGAGTTTAATTAAAAGTACACACGTTTTGCACGATTTATAATTTTGATAAGTATTGAATATAGAGCACCACTAAAATAAATCCANCAGGTATNATAGCCCAAAAAATAAAGGCCATATATTTAATTATACTTTCTCTNTATTTAAGTGGCATTCCAATAGTTTTAAAAACAGATGTAAAGCCATGTTTTAAATGCGAAGCAATAAATAAAATTGCTATAATATAAAATATTGCTGTAGGTGTGTGTCCTAAAAAACCAAATTCATTTTTTATCATTAAATTAAAAAAATCTGCATCTTTTGNCATGTTTTGAAATGTATACCAATAATATCTTAAATGNATGACAAAGAAAAATAAAATAATCAAACCTGACCATATCATTGTTGTTGAAGATTTAGGCGCTGTATNTGCACTGACAGCATATTTACCATTATTTGCTTTTCTATTTTTCATAGTTGTTGCAACAGCATTAATGATGTGTAATAAAACAATTATTACTAATCCAGCTTCTAAAATTCTCACAAATAAATGAATGCTTTTTAAAAACTGCACCATTTTATTAAAATTATCTGCACCAGTAAATAAAACCATATTATTAAATAAATGAAACATTAAAAATATAGCTAAACTGATTCCCGTAAATGCAATCTGAATTTTTTGACCTATAGATGAAAAGAAAAATTTTATCATTTATTTAAAATGGTATGTCATCATCTGAAAATTCAGTGTTTTTGGTTGGCTCTGATGGTTGACTTTCTTGTGGAGGGGGCATCTCTGAATTAGAAGGGCTTGGAGAACCAACACTTTCTTGGCCATATGCCCTTATAGCAACTTGTTGTAGCTCATCTCTTAATTCTTTATCTGCAAAAACAGTGTCATAGTATTCACCATCTTTTCCCTGTGTGCTCGGCATTCCTACAAATAGGCCACTAATACCTTCAACTAGTTTAAATCCTTTTATAACAAACCCATCATTTGTTTTAAGATCAAAAAACGCTCTTAATTTACCCCATTGACCTTTATTCATTCTTTCAATATCCAATTTTATCTCCTTTAAATTATCTAAACGCTAAAAATTAATTACTAAATATAATGCATTTGTGTAGATTATAGATATACAAATCTAATCAAATATTAATAATTATAAAATATGAAATCAGTATATTTATTTGGCAAAGGTATTACGCAAGGTAATGCAAGCAAAGCAGATATTCTTGGTGGTAAAGGTGCTAATTTAGCTGAAATGTCAAGACTAAAAATTCCAGTTCCTCCTGGATTTACAATCTCTACTAATGTTTGTATTCAATATTTAAAAGAAAAAAAGATTAATAAGAAAATAAGAACCAATATTGATCAAGCACTTTTAAAAGTAGAAAAAAAGATTAATAAGAAATTTGGTAATACAGAAACCCCACTCTTGCTATCCGTTAGGTCAGGAGCAAGAGTATCAATGCCTGGAATGATGGAAACTGTTTTAAATATTGGATTAACTACAAAAACTATTCCTGCATTAATCAAACAAACCAAAAATGAACAGTTTGTATATGATTCATATAGAAGATTAATTATGATGTACGCAGATGTGGTCATGGAAAAAGCTGAACAAAAAAATCATATTAATATTAGGGAAAAGTTAGAAAAAATATTAGATAATCAAAAAAAGATAAAAAAGATAAAAAAAGATTCTGATCTCTCAGTTNANGACTTAAAAATAATTATTAATAAATTCAAAACAAAAATAANTAAATCTTTTGGAGNGGAATTTCCTGATTCTTGTAAATTACAATTATGGGGNGCAATTCAAGCAGTATTTAAATCATGGAATGGAAAAAGAGCGGTTCAATATAGAAATATAGAAAATATTCCTCACCATTGGGGCACTGCTATTAACGTGCAGACAATGGTGTTTGGCAATTTAGGAAAAACATCAGCAACAGGTGTGGCTTTTACACGTAACCCATCTAATGGAACAAATAAACTGTATGGAGAATGGCTAGAAAATGCGCAAGGGGAAGATGTGGTTGCCGGTATAAGAACCCCTCATCCAATTAATGCTGAAAGTAAAACGTTACAAACAAAAAAGAGTCTTACACTGGAAAAATCATGGCCTAAAATATATTCTCAATTACTAGCGATAAAAAGTATCTTAGAAAATCATTACCAAGATATGCAAGATATAGAGTTTACAATTGAGTCTGGCACTCTATGGATGTTACAAACAAGAGTTGCCAAAAGAACAGGTGAGGCGGCAATTAAAATTGCTATAGATATGAACAAAGAAAACTTAATATCGGAGAAACAAGTAATTGATAGAATTGTGTCAAAAAATATAGATGAAATCATGCATCCAAAAGTTGATCCCGATACAGAACAAATACACTCTCCTGTTGAAATAGGTTTACCAGCAAGCCCTGGAGGGGCTTCTGGTCAAATAGTTTTTTCTGCTTCATCTGCAGAGAAATGGCATAAGAAGAAAAAGAAGGTAATATTAGTTAGACATGAAACTTCTCCAGAAGATGTGCAAGGAATGCATGTAGCACAAGGTATAATTACTGCCAAAGGTGGAATGACTTCTCATGCAGCGCTAGTTGCAAGAGGTTGGGGTAAAGCATGTATTGTTGGGTGTTCTAATTTAAATATAGACTTAAAAAGAAAAACATTACAAATAAATGACATCATTTATAAAGAGGGCGATTGGTTCACTATTAATAGTACAAAGGGTTATATTTATAATCAAAAATTAAAATTAGTACAATCAAACTTCACAGAAAATAAAAACTTTAAAAAACTTATGACTTTGACTAATAAATACAAAAAATTAAAAGTCAGAACTAATGCAGATAATCCACAAGATGCTAAACTATCAAAAAAATTAGGTGCTCAAGGTATAGGGCTGTGCAGAACAGAGCACATGTTTTTTGATAAAGAAAGAATAAGAAGTGTCCAAAAAATGATACTATCTGAAGATATTGATAGTCGAAAAAATGCAATAATGGAATTATTGCCCTACCAAGAAAAAGATTTTTATGCTATTTTAAAGGAGATGTCTCCTTTTCCTGTGACAATTAGATTATTAGATCCACCGCTACATGAATTTCTGCCCTCACAAAAAAATAAAGAGTTAATCAAAGATTTATCTAATGATATGGGTGTCTCATCAAAAAAAATTATAAATAGGATAGTGGATTTATTTGAAATTAATCCTATGCTAGGGCATAGAGGTTGCAGATTAGCTATTTCCTATCCTGAAATTACTGAAATGCAAGTAACAGCTATTTTATCAGCTACTGCAAAACTTATTAAAAAGGGAATAAAAGCAAAACCAGAAATTATGATTCCTTTAATTGGTAGTGTCAAAGAATTTAATCATCAAAAAAATATAGTGAAAAAAATTGCACGTGATATTGAATCAAAATATAATTTAAAAATTAAATATAGTTTAGGTACTATGATAGAACTACCTAGAGCTTGCTTAACTGCTGATGCAATAGCAAAATCTGCTGATTTCTTTTCATTTGGAACTAATGATTTAACTCAAACTACTTTTGGATTCTCAAGGGATGATATTGGTAGTTTTATACAAAATTATTTTGATAATAAAATATTAGAAGAAGACCCATTTAAAACGATTGATATAAATGGTGTTGGAAAATTAGTTAAATTAGCAACTAAAAAGGGTCGTGATGTTAATAAAAAGATAAAAATTGGTATTTGTGGAGAGCATGGTGGAGATCCAAAATCTGTTTATTTCTTTGATGATATTGGATTAGATTATGTGAGTTGCTCACCATATAGGGTGCCCATTGCACGATTAAGTGCTGCTAAAAATTCAATTAGAAAAACAATGTAACAAATTGTTACTATTTTATAAACTTAGTGTAGAACATTGTTTTTTATTATAACTTCATAAAAATATTAAAAGGAGAAATTTTCATGAGATTTATTTTTATTATATTACTAGCAAATTTAGCTTTAGGAATTAATACTACCACAAACCCTCCATTAGTAACTTTAGAGAATTATAGACAAAACCTAGATATAGATAAACAGGCTTTAACTATAATTTGGAAACAAGCTATGGAAGCTAAAGAATTATATCAAAATATTAATACAAGAAATGATTTAATTGAAAATCTATCTTCAACTGCTCCTAGAGAAGAATTTATTGTTAATGTTGATATTGCTGATGAGCTAGCACTTGCTAACCCAGAAGGATATGTATATTTATCAACAGATAATCAAAACACATGGATATCCTCCAATGCTACACCAATAAATANTGAAGGCTATGAAAATACATGGGAAAGTACAATACTAAATGATGGCTCTCAANATGTTTCATGGTATNTATCTGCTGCTGTAGATTCTGAGCCATTAGGTTTTGACTATGGACGAATTATTGTATCNCAATCTCCATATAATGAAAACAATTCTTTTCCACCTGCGAGTAGTTTATATGCTACTTTAGCTACTGACGAAACAGGNGATGCTAGNTCTGATCAAGATATCACAAATCTTAAAGCNACATACAGTGATGACAAAGCTTTTGTTTCAATGGGAATTTCTGGTGGTTGNTGTGATACGGGTGGATTTTTTGGTCCTTGGTATTTATACGGAGTAGCTTTAGTTAATCCTGAAGCTGAAGATGCTGTGGCGTATGCAATTGGATATGCTGATGGAGGTTTCGGTCAATTAACATCAGGTGTTTATAAAATAACAGGAGACTTACAGACAGGNGAAGTAAGTAATTTTGAATTAATTGGTNATGTTGATGTTAATACNTCTGGAAGCAATATGCAGGCTGCTACTAATTTAAGTACAATTGTTAATGACTCTGATTGGGGAACTTGGCCTAATTCATATGAAGGTTTTATTGCTCTTGGTGTAACAGTGGAGGCTGGATTAGATGGATTAGATATTGCCATTGAATTAAAAGACCAAACTAGCCCTGGTTTAATGTTATTAACTACACAATCTCAAAATAATAATATAGATTGCGAACTATCTAATTTGACATATGAAGCAGATATTAATACATGGAATGTAAACTATATTGATGAGGACGGTAATTTACCATGGTTTAAACAATTTCAAATATGTATCGATAATGGGCCTTGTTATTATTTTTCTGATATGATTGCAACAGAACACACATATTTAGAAGGTACAACTTTTAGTCATGAGTTGCCTGAAGTGATTACAGATACTCAAGGGGAAATATTGCCAGATGGAGAATATTTAGCCAAAGTTTGGTTTGCTGATGGTGAAGTTACAGAATATCAACTAGCTGAAAATGTTTTAATT
Organism: bacterium TMED6; assembly: GCA_002167465.1. Classification (GTDB taxonomy): domain Bacteria; phylum Fidelibacterota; class Marinisomatia; order SCGC-AAA003-L08; family D37C17; genus TMED6. The sequence goes on along the minus strand of NHBL01000014.1, from coordinate 9,293 downwards.
ATAAATGGGCAAATTATAGGTGATGAAGGACCATGTGCAATACAAGGGGATATCAATGGAGACCAAAATTTAAATGTATTAGATGTAGTACTGACAGTAAATAATGTGTTATGCTTAGATGGAGGAGATTGCTATGATTTCTGTGCAGACATGAATCAAGACTCCGTTCTTAATGTGTTAGATGTCGTATTACTTGTTAATGCAGTATTAAATAACTAGTCAATCTTATATAGTGTAATAAAATAAAAAAAGGAGATAAATATTATCTCCTTTTTATATTTTATATATAAAATTTATTTATTCAAGTTCTTCTTGACCAAAAATATCATCCATTGTAAACTGTCCATCACTTACCATTTTTCTGGCTAAAGATACTAATTGTGAGCGTGATGCTCTTATTTCTTTTTTAGAGATTGGTTTATCAATTGGAGTGAACATTGCCTGTTTTCTTTTTGGTAAATAGGCTACTATAGTATTTATTACCTCTTCATCGTAACTTCTTAATGCTTTTGCCAAACTATCTGGGTCAACATCAGGATTCATCCAGAAATCTTTCATTAAATGTTCTGGCATATTTAATAAATCTTCAAAAGTTAAATAGTATTGTTTTATAGAGGTATATAATTCAATATCATCAACTTGTATTTGATCTAAATATTGTTGTGCTTCGTCAGCATCCATTTGTGATAAAATTTTGGCCATACTTTCACCTCCGCCTCGAGAAAATTCTTTTGGTGCTGGAAGAAATGCAACTTTTTGTTTTAAATCGTTTGCTATTGTTACAACAGCTTCTAATGGTATATTATCTAAATTACCAATTTCCATAATAACTTCATTTTTTTGTAATGGATCATCTAGTCTACTAAAAAAATTCTGCTTTTTCTTATCAGACACCTGATCTACCGCAAGTGCAATAACTCTACTAGATTCATTTGCAAGCAAATAAAAAAACTGCTCATTATTTAAATTATTTAAAAATTCAAATAATGCTTCAGAGCTATCACGCTCTGGATTTTTATTTTGATTAGATAGTAATTTAAAATAAAATTCTTCAAGCACCTCTTTTTTAATTGACACAGAAATATTTTTTAGTTCCTTTGACCTAATTCTTATTTTTAATAAATCTGATTCTGACATATCATTAAACAAGGTTAAGGCTAAAGATTCTCCTAACATTTGAAATAGTAATCCTGCTTTATCTAAGCCAGATAAATTATTTATATTATTCATTTTCTAATTACTCCTCAGTTTCATCTTGTTTATTTTCAACATTATCTTCATTTGATTCGCCACCATCATCTAGCCAATCTTTTACTATTTGTGAAGCACCATGTTTTTGCCCAACGCTCATTTTGACTGCTGATTGTTTAATATTTTTTAGATCAGATTGAATCACACTATCATCTGCATATGCAGAAGTAGGTGTAGTATTAATAGCTTCGCTAGCCGTATTTACAATAGCATTGCTTTTATTTGCAGTTTCATTCGATTCTATTTTGTTAACATCATTAATTGATGCTTGATTAGTGTCAGACTTTTGGCCTTTGGGTTTTAAATAAACAGTTTTAGGTCCCTTATTAAAAAAAGATAAAATCACTAATAATATTACCACACCTATTAAGATAAATAATACAATTAGCATATATCTATTATTTTCAAATTGATTATCGATATTTTTTTCTACAATTCTAGTATTTTCTTTCATGGCTGTTTGGGCAATTTCTTTCTGTCCAAGTGTTGTGTTCATAATAATAGATGAATCTCTAGATATAATTCTATCTTGTAAGCTCATAAGTTTGTTAGATAAATCTGAACTTGCGTCTTTTTCTTCTTGTAAATTTCTTTCTAAATAATCAATCATCCATTGATGTTTTTCATTGCCATAACCATCGGAATTCATGCTATCATTTAATTTGTCTAATTGGTCCATTAAATAAGTAATATTATCTTCAATAATACTTATATCTTCTGAATCAACTCCGTTTGATATAGGTATTGAAGATGTGCTTGATGATATCATATTGCTATTACCATTTTTTGTAAACTGAGTTCTTTGAAATTGAATACAATTTTCACAATCAGATAGCCAGTCCATTGTTTTGAATAAAAATGGTCTAATATTATTTCTCGCATCTATTATGTCCAAATCATAATCTAACCAAATAGTAATATCTTTGATTTGGACTCTATAATCGTTTGAATTAACCAATGTGTTACTTTCTGATTTTTGGGGAACAGCTGGTAAAATTCCTTCTAATTGTAAAGAGCCAAATGATTGTTGGGTATTTGTATTACTCCCTGAATTCGTAGGACTAATTAATAGTACATTGGTAGTAACTGCAAATTTATTAACATCATAAATCTTACTAATTATATTAACAACTTTTTCTTCTAAATTAGTTTCAATTTCTAGTTTAGTTGCCATTTCACGGTTATTTAAAGAAAGTGTAGTAGGAAAAATTAGACTTACAAATATTAATCCTAATACCATATCTTTTATTTTATTAATACATTTATATTTCATATTTATCTCCATTATGAATAAACTAATTCTTTGCAAATATTATTTTAACTCTTCTGTTTTTATTTCTTTGCTCGGCCGTTTGGTTAAGACGAATTATATCTTCATAGGTAAAATCGTCATCTTTTACATCATTCCATGACATGCCATATGGCCAAAATTCACCATATCCTGCTGCCACTAATCTACTTGGTCTAATACCCATTGGATACCATTTNCTTCCTTGCGANCCACAAGGNCTACATTCTTCTTTTGATTTCCAATTATCTACATTACAATCNTCACTAGANAAGCAAAATCCNTCACTTGTTAATACTTCTACTACTTGCGATGCTCTTGCAGCAGATAAATGNCTATTTGTNCCCCATACTTCTATNGCTTTTATATTGGGGTTTTTATGATANGGTTGATCAGGTTTAATNGGCTCATTGTCTGAATGGCCTTCAATAATAACTGTTCTCTTATCATNTGGATGACTAATNACTTTATCTTTTATNTGNACTAAAACTCGTTTGAATGCTTCTCTTAAATCAGAACTAAGTGATGGAAANCATATNCTNCCATTTAACTCTAACACTACNCCTCTNGGNTCACTTGAAACTGTAGCNTCATCNTCTATNTCAAGACTATCAATTATATCTTCTAATGTNCCTTTAATTTNACTAATAGATAACCTAGGCTGNGAATTNCCTTTTGCTNCCATTGCAGCTGCTCCAGCAGCATTCTGAACTGCATTTTGNTTCATAGCATCTTCCATAGCNGATACTTTNACAGGNTCNATNGTAGACATAGAAAATAATAATACAAAAAATGCAAATAAAAGTGTCATCATATCAGCAAANGTTGCCATCCAAATAGGCAGNCCCTCTTCAACTTGTTCTTCTTGCTTTTTTTTAGTATTATCNGCCATACTATACTTCTTCGCTTTTCCTTAATGCTGGAGGTATATAAGAGTTCAAGACATCTCTAATTACAATAGGGTGTTTTTTTTGATGAATTAACATTAAACCTTCTATAATTAATTCACCACAAACTGTATTTTCTTTGTTTCTTGAAGTAATTTTTTCAGCAAACGGCAAAAATAATAAGTTTGCTAACACTGCACCATAAAAGGTTGTAATTAAGGCAATTGACATAGATTGTCCTAATTGAGCAGCCATATCATCACCACTTGAACTACCCATTCCTAATAGCATCATAATTAATCCAATTAATGTTCCTACCATACCAAATGCAGGAGAATACGTACCTAAAGTTTTCATTAAACCCGCTTCATTAGCCTCTCTTCTTTCACGATATTCCTCACGAGTTGCCATAATGTCACGTAAATCATCTAACTTTAAACCTTGTGTTATAAATACTACACCATCTTGTAAAAATCTATTACTTAGATTGCTGGCTTGAGCTTCCAAAGATTGTCTATCTTTTCTATAGGCTTCTCCTAAAGAAACAATATCATCAACCACCTGATCTAATTCAAATGCTGGTTTTTTAAATACAAAACTGATTAAACCAAACACCCTTTTTACTTCGTTCAATCTAAAAGCAATAGCTGTAGCTGAGAGGGTACCTCCAAGTACAACCATTAAGCTTTCTAAACTCCAAAAGTTAATTACAGATAACCCTGCGGTTGCACCTGCTAATACCATTGAGCCACCAATTAAAAAAATTCCTAATAATAAGCCTATTATTGTTGCAAAATCCATCTAAACTCCCCTTAATTATCTATAGACACTGGTCTTAATTTATTGTCTTTTAATGCATTTAACATTTCACGAACTTCAGAATATTCAGGATCTAATTTAAGTGATATATTCCAATTTAATGTTGCTCTGTCAATTTGATTTAACTTATAATAAATTGAGCCTTTTCTTGCATATGCTACCGCTATATTTGGCTGAAGTGTAATTGCTTTGTCTACTTCCGCTAAAGCTTGTTGAAAATCACCCTGATAATAAAACCTCAAAGAGCGGGATAAATGTCGCATAGCTTCATTCTGTGTTGAGCTATTTATATCTGATTGAAGAATGATATTATTTAAGCTATCTTTAAAAAAATGATTATTTAACTGTAATTCAACGTTTTTAGCAGCTACATTATTAATTTCTTGTTTTAAAATATTTAAAGAATCTTGAAGGGTATAAATATATTCCCCAGCATTAAATAGAGATGAATCAACTCTACCATTAATAAATAAGACAGGGTAGTTTTGAGCTATTTTACGAGTTCCTCTAGAATTNATTTTAGGTATTTTNGCTGTAATACCAAAACATAGNGCAGNCGCATCTTGTGNAAGATTTTTTTTGTCTTCATCATTACTTGCAGATTGAGNTGCAAANTCATTTAAATTTTCTANNTGTGTAATACCAAATGAAANCTCATATTCTTCAGTAACCGGAAAAANAAAACCTATATTAATNCCTTGCGCAACAAATTCTGTNATAAAATCCATACCNCCCCANTCTTTTAAAAAGGGTGTNTTTAATTTAATAGCTCCATANAANCCTAAAGTAGATGANCTNTCNGCATCTTGAATTTGACTTGTNGAAGANTGTGGATCATATGCCATTTTACCTGTNCCAACNCCAATNAATGAAGTNAAGNCATAATTNTCNGAAGAAANNGTNTTTGAAAANTTAAGGAAAAAGGATATATCTTTAATATTNACAATATCATTGCTTAATAATACGTCCTGAATTCCTCCNNNAATTGTTGATCGTCCAGTAGTATATAAAGGNGTTTGNAAATGAAAACCAATTTCATCTTCTGNCTGNTACTG
>NHBL01000014.1:0-3987 GCA_002167465.1 bacterium TMED6 | reverse complement strand
AANGTCAATNCCAGTATATGGCAACATNACATAACTAAGNCCCCAACTAGTTCCATTAATTGAGGTTCTATTATATGAAAAACCAGANCTATGNCTNANGATNTCTCCAATACTCGTGACTTCTGANCCTANAGAAATAGAAAATAATTTGTTTTGATTTGATCGATCAAAATCCGAAATTCTCATTAATGAGCCTGGTCGCAGAAAAGAAACTCTACTGTTTCCAATCAGAAAGCTGGAAAGTATAATAAATAATATTAATATTTTTTTATTCATCTTTTACTAGGTTAATTTTTTGTATTTCAAATTTTAAAATATCGCTATAATCAGAATCTTTATAATTACTTAACAAATACTCTAAATCAATTAATGAATCTTCATATGAACTTAATTTAAAATGTATCTTAGATTTTAAATATATAATATTTTCAGATAATTCATAATTATCATAATTGTTTAATATATTTAAAGCACCAGAAAAGTTGTTAAGCAAATAGTGGCAATCTATATATTCATAAAGAATAATCATTTTATCATTTTCATCAAGTTGTGAAAAATGATAGATTGCCATTTCATAATCCATTGAAAAATATTTTTTAATTCCTTCTAATCTATGAAATGTTGAAATATTAATGTCGTTTTTTGATGAATTAACGGAATAGGGTGATATGCCAACGCCTAAATCCCAAAATATTTCAAAACTAAAAATATTGATACAAAATAATATATATATCAATAAATATCTATTCATAAAAATCCCACTCTATTTGATAACTATATCCAATGAAATTACCAATTTCGTTTGGAACTATTAATTTAAAAGAACCAATTGCGCCTGGATTAATACTAGAATTTGATATAATTCCTGAATTTTTAAATACATGCGATGAGCCAGCAGCATAAGATGTTAAAGTTTTTATGTCTCCCTGGAAATTTTTACGTAGTATAAAATCTATTCTTACTAAATCTGCTCTTTCTGAACCTATATTTTTTAATTCTCCGGCAAATATAGTGTTTCCTGATTTATCTTTAGATTCTTTAATATCACCTAGTAATATCACGGTTGCCGACGATTGCATTTGTCGTTGTTTAATTAATTCTGCGTCTGAAAGAATTTCTTCTTCGTCTACGCTAATTTCAATAATATTCACATCATTATTGTCTTCACTAAGAACTGTAATATTTTCAACAATACGTACTACACTTTCTCTTTGAATTGTCAAATTACCTATCAAAGTTTCTACAAAAATTTCACTATCAGTTTGAGAAAGTATTTTACAAAAGATAGAACTACCATTATTTAACATTATTTCTTTATTGTATACAACAAATGGATCAGCATATAAACTGCTTTTAACATCTAATGATGTGATTTGTTCTTTTATAAAATTAATTTCGGCATTTAGTTTTTTAATTTGGTAATTTAATTGTTGGCTAGAAAAATCAAGCTTTTCATTTTTGTTTGATTCATCATTTGTTTCTAACATCTCATTAGTAACATTGCTTTGTAGTGGTTTAGCTTGCTTAGCTGCACAGCCTGTAAAGATGGCTGAAACTACAAAAATAACTATATAAAATCTGACTAATTTATTTAACATTATGATCCTACTCACTTTATTGTCATTAAATTTAAGGAATGAAAGGTAATTAGTTTTGATTTGATGCTCCAAGTTATATTTAATTTGAAATTGTATACCACTTTGTTTATTATACCATATATTGTGTTATGATATATTATTATAATATAATTAAATAAATTTTAATAACATTTATTAAATTATAGCGGTTTAGAAACAATTATTTAAAGTATTTAATGAAATTAAAAATATTAAAATCAAAAATNCATAGAGCTACAGTAACAGAGGCTTGTTTAGATTATGAAGGTTCCATAAGTATTGATAAAATATTAATGGAGAAGTCTGGTATAATTGCACATGAAAANGTGCATGTATTAAATGTAACTACTGGAACGCGCTTGGAAACTTATGCAATTCCGTCNGATAAAAAACATGATATATGTATTAATGGTGCTGCTGCACATCTGGTCAGCCCTGGTGATTTAGTTATAATTGTTTCTTATGCTCAGATGGAATANGAAGANGCTATAAATTATAANCCTAANATTCTCTTATTAGATGAAAATAATAATATAAAATGAAGAANTATANAATAGNAGATATTCAAAAGCTTAAACAAGAAGAAAAATCTTTTGTTACTTTAACTGCGTATGATTACCCAACAGCAAAAATTATTAATAAATTAAATATACCTTTAATATTGGTTGGAGATAGTGCGTCCATGGTGGTTTATGGATATAAAGATACTACTCCTATTTGTATGGATGAAATATTGCTGATTACAAGGGCTGTTAAAAGGGGAATAGANACGTCTCTAATNGTTGGGGANATGCCTTTTATGTCATATCAACCNTCAATTGAAGANGCTATTAAAAATGCAGGNAGATTTATAAAAGAAGGTCAAGTTGATGCNGTAAAACTAGAGGGGGGAAGAGAATATATTNATCANGTAAAAGCAATTATNACTGCTGGTATCCCTGTAATAGGCCATNTTGGTTTAAAACCACAATCTGTTTTAATTGAATCCGGATATAAAATTCAAGGTAAAAGTNCAGATTCTGCATTANANATTTATAAAGATGCTATCGCATTGCAAGATGCTGGTGTGTTTGCGCTAGTCCTTGAGGGGGTCCCATCAGACTTGGCAGAAATAATTACCCAAACACTAAAAATACCCACTATTGGGATTGGGGCAGGTAAAAATTGTGATGGACAAATACAAGTTTTACATGACTTAATTGGATTTTTTGGGCCTGAAGTTCCGAAACATGCAAAAGCCTACTTAAATCTTCAAGACCATTTAAAAAATAGTATTAATACCTACATATCTGATGTAGAAAATAATATTTTTCCTAACGAAAACAATTTTATAAAAATGAATAAAAATGAATTAAAAGATTTAAAAATTAAAATTGAAAATTTGTAAAACAATATCTGAATTTAAAAATTGGCGTAATTCTAATATACATGAAAATATTGGTTATATACCAACTATGGGCGCATTACATAAGGGNCACNTNTCTCTAGTTACATCTTCTAAACTNCNTTGTGACAAAACTGTTGTCAGTATTTTTGTTAATGNATTACAGTTNTCTCCTNANGAAGATTTTGAAAAATATCCTCGTANTCTAGANCAAGATTTAAAGAAATTAGAAAATCACAAAGTTGATGNTGTGTTTATTCCTACNACTAGCGAAATATATAAAAGTGACTTTAGTATTTTAATTAACGAGCTAGATTTATCTCAAAAACTAGAAGGTGTTTCACGCCCTGGTTTTTTTTCAGGAGTAACGACAGTTGTAAGCAAACTATTTAATATTATTGAGCCATCATATGCTTTTTTTGGTGAAAAAGATATTCAACAATTAATAATNATAAAAAAATTNGTTTTAGATTTAAATTTTAATATCCAAGTTGTGGGTTGTGAAACNATAAGAGAAGCCTCCGGTTTAGCAATGAGTTCTCGCAACCAATATTTGTCAGATCAAGATAAAAAAGATGCATCAATTTTATATGAAACTCTTCAATTAGGTCAAAATTTATTAAACAAAAATGAAACAGTTGGGGAAACAAAATTACAATTAAAATCAAAACTACAAAATAACAAAAAAATTAAACTTGATTATCTTTCAATTGCAAATGGTACAACTTTAGAAGAGTTGCATGATAATGTAAAACTTAAAAATGAACAAGTGATAATAAGCGCAGCTATTTTTTTTAATGATGTGCGACTTATAGATAATATCATTATATAATGAAATATTTTATAATGATAATATTTTTTTTGTTCATTTCATGTAATAATAATCAATGGTCAGATGTAGATCAAAAAATGTTTGTTCAGGATTGTACAGATGCAGGTGAAACATTAAATAAATGTACTTGTTTATTGGGCTGTGTAATGCAAGAT
>NHBL01000013.1 GCA_002167465.1 bacterium TMED6 | reverse complement strand
GGCGGCTATTAAGTTTCCTGTCTTATGTGTTTTTTTCATAGTATAAACACCTTTTCCACCCCTAGACTGAACCCTATATGCATCTAACTCAGTTCGTTTTCCATATCCGTTTTCAGACGCAACCAATACAGTTCCTTCTCTTTTTGCAATTAACATACCGATAACTTCGTCAGTTTGTCCCAACCTAATTCCTCTTACTCCTTTAGTTCTTCTGCCTGTAGGCCTAACTTGTGTTTCTAAAAACCTAATAGATTTTCCTTCTTTAGTGGCCATAATAATTGAATCTTCACCATTAGATATTTTTGCCTGTATTAATTGATCACCCTCTTTTATATCCATGGCGTATACACCACCTTTTCTAGGTTTGCTGTATAATGATAATGCAGTTCTATTAATAACTCCATTTTTTGTAGCCATAATAATATATTGACTGTCTTCAAAGCTAGAGACTGGCAAAAATGCTTGTACCTGCTCCCCTGGTTCACAACCAATTAAATTAATGATTGCCCTTCCTTGTGAGGTTCTTAGTGCTTGTGGTATTTGGTGTACTTTTAACCAATAACACTTTCCTCTGTTAGTAAAAAAGAGCATGGTGTCGTGTGTTGAGGCAATAAAAAGGTGTTCTACAAAGTCGTCATCTTTGGTGTGTGCGCCTTTCATTCCACGCCCACCTCTTTTTTGGGTTTTCCATTGAGATGTTGCTAACCTTTTAATATAACCNTTGTGNGTNATNGTTANNANCATNTCTTCNTCNGCTATCATATCTTCAANNCTTAGNTCTCCGCTAAANGGTATTATTTCTGTTCTTCTTTCGTCTCCATACTTTTCTAACAAATAATTTAATTCTTCTTTTATTATTTCGTCTTGTATGTTTTTTTCTACTAAAATTTTATTTAACTTTTTGATTAATTCCTGAAGTTCGTTATACTCTTCTACTACCTTGTCAATCTCNAGAGAGGTTAACCTTTGTAGTCTCATATCAAGTATTGCTTTTGTTTGTTTTTCAGAAAAATTAAATGTTTCAATAAGAGATTTTTTTGCTGTTTCTGGNTCTTTTGANCCNCTAATGATAGATATAACTTTATCTATATTTTCTAACGCTTTTTTTAATCCTTCTAATATATGAGAGCGNTCTTCTGCTTCCTTTAATTCAAATTTAGTTCTATTTAATATTACCTCTCTTCTAAAATCTAAAAAGTGTTGTAACATTTCAATTAGCTTCATGACTTTTGGTATACCGTTTACTAGGGCTAACAAAATCACTCCAAACGTATCTTGAAGCTGTGTGTATTTATATAAATTATTTAAAATTACTTCACCTATTGCGTCTCTTTTACACTCTATAACAACCCTTATTCCATCTTTGTCAGATTCGTCTCTTAAGTCTGAAATTCCTTCTAATTTTTTATCTCTTACTAGTTCTGCTATTTTTTCTACTAAATTTGCTTTATTAACTTGGTAAGGAAGCTCTGTTATTATAATTTTTTCTTTTCCGCTATCCATTTCTTCTACAGAGGCTTTCCCTCTCATAACAACCCTACCCCTACCCGTAGAATAAGCAGAATTTATACCATCAGACCCCATTATATATCCGGAAGTTGGAAAATCAGGGCCTTTTATGTGCTTTTCTATTATTTCCTCAACAGTTATGTTTGGGTTTTCTAATAGAGCAATTAACCCTGTTACTAGTTCATTAAGGTTGTGGGGCGGAATTTTTGTGGCCATCCCTACAGCAATTCCTTCTGATCCGTTCATTAATAAATTTGGTATTATTGAAGGTAAAACTGTCGGCTCTTTNAGGGANTCGTCAAANTTGTTTGTAAACTGTACCGTTTCTTTGTCAATGTCCTTTAACATTTCTGCGGCAATTCTGTCCATTCTTGCCTCGGTATACCTCATTGCGGCAGCGTTGTCACCATCTATAGACCCAAAATTTCCCTGTCCATCTATAAGGTTGTATCTTAAAGACCAGGGTTGCGCCATTCTAACTAGAGAGTCGTAAACAGAGGAGTCTCCATGAGGGTGATATTTACCCAGTACTTCACCAACAATTCTAGCTGATTTTTTATAAGACCTGTTCCAGGTTGCCCCTAAATCGGAAGCCCCAAACAAAACTCGCCTATGTACCGGCTTTAATCCATCCCTAACATCAGGAAGGGCCCTGCTTACAATTACAGACATAGAATAGTTTAGATATGACTCTTCCATTTCTGAAACAATATCTCTTGGTTGAATATTTCCGCTATTATATAATTTTTCTTCGCTCATTTTATAAGTCTAAGTTTGAAACAAATTTTGCTCCATTTATTATAAAGTTTCTTCTTGGCTCTACTTCGTCACCCATTAGTGTTTTAAATGTGGTGTCGGCATTTTTATCAACATCTTCTGTTTCGTCAATAGTTACCTGTAAAAGTGTTCTTACTTCAGGGTCCATGGTTGTTTCCCATAGCTGGGTTGCTGTCATTTCACCCAAACCCTTATATCTAGCTAGAGATATTGGAGCACTGCTTTCACTTTTTAGTTTATCTAAAATTAAATCTCTTTGTTCGTCTGTATAGGCGTATTCAATTTTTTTGCCCTTAGTTATTTTATATAAAGGGGGCTGAGCTATATACACATANCCTCCTGTGATAAGTTCTGGCATTTTTCTATATAAAAAAGTTAATAAAAGTGTGCGTATATGGCTTCCGTCTACATCTGCATCAGTCATAATTACAATTTTATGGTATCTTAATTTGTTAATATCAAAGTCTCCAACAGAAGTTTCTTCTGTGTTGTCAGAATCTCCCCCAAAACCTGTTCCTAGTGCAGTAATGATTGTTTGTATTTCATTGTTAGATAAAAGTTTGTCTATTCTTGCTTTTTCAGCATTTATAACTTTTCCTCTTAAGGGTANTATTGCTTGAAACTGTCTGCTTCTTCCTTGTTTGGCGGTGCCTCCAGCAGAGTCTCCCTCAACAAAATATATTTCACTTTGTGCTGGATCTTTTTCTGAGCAGTCGGCCAATTTTCCTGGCAGGGCTGATATATCTAAAACGCTTTTTCTTCTTATTAGCTCCCTTGCTTTTTTTGCAGCCTCTCTAGCTTTTGCCGCATACTCCGCCTTAGTTATTATTTTTTTTGCAACATCTGGNTTTTGTTCAAAAAAAGTGGTTAAACCTTCGCTTATAAAAGAATCACATATACCTTTTATTTCGCCGTTTCCTAATTTAGTTTTAGTTTGTCCTTCAAACTGAGGTTCAGGAACTTTGATAGAGAGCACACACGTCAAACCCTCTCTTACGTCTTCCCCTCCAAAAGAAANAGCTTGTCCTTTTACAGGTTTTAAAATTTTATTTTGTGTTGCATATTTGTTTAAAGANCTTGTGAGCGCTGTTTTAAAGCCAGCCAGGTGTGTTCCTCCCTCTATGGTGTTAATGTTGTTAACAAAACTTAATATCGTTTCATTATATGTTTCGTTATAACACAGAGACATCTCAATAGGTATAGANTCTTTTTCACCCTTTATGTGTATTGGTGTTTCGAAAATGTGTGTGTGGTTTTTATCTAAATAGTTAACAAACTCTAACAAACCCCCTGTTGACAAAAAAACCTCTTCTTCTTCTTCGTGTTTAAAAATTATTTTTATTCCACTGTTTAAAAAAGAAAGTTCCCTTAGTCGGTTTTTAATTTTTTCTGGACTGTAGCTTTGTCCAACAAAAACCGAATAGTCTGGTTTAAAGGTAATTTTAGTTCCTCTTTTGTCAGTGCTTCCTACTTTCTCAATAGCTGTTTGGGTTATTCCAATTTTGTATTCCTGTTTGTAGTGGTTTTTCTCTCTATGAACTTCTGCTATACACCATTCAGATAGTGCGTTTACAACAGAAACGCCAACTCCGTGTAACCCCCCTGAAACCTTATATGAGTCTTTGTCAAACTTTCCTCCGGCGTGTAAGACGGTCATAACCAGTTCCAGCCCTGACTTTCCCTCTTCTTTGTGAATGTCAACAGGGATTCCTCGNCCGTTGTCCTCGACTGAAATTACACCCCCTTTTAAAAGCTCTACCTTTATTTCTGTACAATGGCCAGCCATTGCTTCGTCTATTGAGTTGTCAACAACTTCCCACACAAGGTGGTGAAGCCCTTTTTTTCCTACATCCCCAATATACATGGCAGGTCTTTTTCTTACAGCCTCTAACCCTTTTAATACGGAAATACTGTCAGCTTGATATTGCTTTTTTTCGCTCACTTTATAATTATTTTTCCTTCTTTAATTAATGTTTTTTTGTAGAGATTAATTTCTGTTTTTGCTTCAATTGTATTGGTTTTAATAATAACCTTTTCTTCTTTTACAGTTATTTGTTTTACGTTTTTATTTACAAAGTTTTTCCCAAACTGCTTTAAAAGAGCGTCTTCCGTTTCTTTAACTTTGTCTAGTTTTTTTTCTTTAAAAAACTGATCAACAATTTCTTTTATTGTTTCTTCCAAACTTAAATTCTTATTGGCATTAATAGTGTTGTTGTTTGTGTTTCTTTTTCCCCAACAAGGTTAAAAAGCGTAGCGCTTAATGCGCTTGATGTTAAAATCACCACATCTTCTGAGCTTTGGTGTTTCAAAATTTCTGTTAATAATGTGCTGTTAAATCCAATTGTTAACTCTTGTCCTATGGTTGTGGCCTCTATTTCGTCTGTAGCAGCCCCTCCAGTTTCATGGTCTTCTGCAGAAACGGTAATTTTGTTGCTACTTAATTTCAAAACTATTTGTTTCGTTGTTTTGTTAGACATAAGAGAAACTTTCCTTACTGCACTAAGTAAGTTTTTTGTTTTTACTTTTGTTTCGTTTTCGTTTTCTTTAGGAATTACATTTTCATAGTCGGGAAATTTTTCTGATATTAATCTTGATGAAAGTTTTATTTCATCTGTTTGTATTGTTATATAATCTTTATATATTTGCAAAGATGCTTTTTTTGTGTTAACTGCTCCCGTTCCTATTATATTCAAAAATTTATGAGGAACTAAAACTGTTTCTGTTTCATTGTTTTCTTGTTGACAAACATATTTCACAAGCCTATGTCCATCTGTTGCTACAGAAGTTACGCTTGTTGAAGAAAAGGTAAACAGAACCCCGTTAAGGGTTGGTTTTAACTCATCTTTTGAACAGGCATACGTTGTGTTTTTAATAGTTTCTCTCAAAAAAGATGCTGACATTTTTTTTGGTTCATCAACAAACTCTCTTTGGTCTGGAAATTCTTCTGTTTTACTACACATCAACAAATACTTACCTGTGCTTGTCTTAATTCTCATTCTTTGGGTTTCGTTTACGTTTATAGAAACAGTTTCTTCTGTAATAGAGTTTGCTATTTCTAAAAGTTTATAAACTGGAGCACAAGTTTCTCCTGACTCTAAAACTTTTGCGCTTATCCCTATCTCCATTTCTACCTCAAGGTCAGTTGATCTTAGGCCAACCATACCGTTATCATGTGTTTTGATAAAAACAGTTGATAGAATTGGTAAAGTGGTCCTTGTTGGGTTTATTTTAGATAAGGTTGTTAGTGCGGACAGAAGTGTCTCTTTTTCAATTGTAAAATCCATAGATTAAGTTAACTAATTTATTGATAAAAATTAATAGTTATTTTGAGTGTTTTTAAGTTATTTAATAATAAATATATATTTATATAATAGTATAATAATAATAATAATANCTGTTGATTGTTTATAACAAAAACAAAAAAAAGAAAATAAACAAAAAAAACGGAAACTTAAAAAAAAGACTTAACANAACACTTTAATGTGATAACATGAAAACAAGTTGTTAATAGTTTTTTTGAATGTAAAGCTTTTTACTTTCTTTGTTAATAAGGTCGTTGATTTTTGACGACATTAGTTGGTTTTGTGTTAAAGAAAAAAGCTCTTGATAATAGTTTTCCAAGGTAATTTTTTCTTCTTTTTGAAAGTCAAAAACCCTAACCAAAAANAACGAATTTTCTTCTAAAAAAANAGNNNTATANCCCAAAGAATCTAAAGAGANTTTTTCTAAAAAAGCAGGCAAAGAAGAGGTGGGGGTGTTTCTATAGACACCATGAAAATTATTTTTTGTTTGAGAAAAGTGGGCACACAAAGAATCAAAGATTTCAACAGAGTTATAAACATTATACTCACTTAAAAACTTTTTAAAAGAAAACCTACTTTTATCAACCGCATCAACACCTAAAGTTTCTTTTTTTAATATATGGGAAGTTTTTATTTTTTCACCAACCCTATCTTCTAATAAAACTAAATGGTAACCAACCTCTGTTTTAAAAGGGTCAGAAACATCCCCTATGTTTAAATTAAAAGCAACAGATTCATACTCAGGGAAAAGAGAACCCCTTACAAAAAAACCCAAGCTCCCCCCGCTTGAGGCAGACCCCAGATCTTCCGAATGTCTTTTTGCAAGGTCTTCAAAAGAAAAACCTAAAGCTAGGCTNTCTTTTAGGTTTAATAAATATTTATAAGACGAGTTTTCATCATCAATATTGTTTTTAATTGGCCACTCAAAAATTGAAAAACTAACCCTATCCTCTAACAAGGGAAGAGAGTCTTTGTATGTTTCATAAAAATATTTAACATCAGAAATTGATGGGGTTGTAGATTGATATAAGGACCCGGTATACTTTTCGATTCGCAAAGCTTTTTTTATTTCTAAACGCAATTTAGCCCTTATCATAGATAAAGGCTCTCCAAACATTTTTTCTAAAGCAGAAGCAGAACCAGCGTAAGAAATTCTTTTTTCTAATTCTTTCTTTAAAGACTCTTCAACCACAAGAGCATCTATAACAATATTTGTATCTTTTAAACTAACCTCATAAAGAACAAGATTATTAACCATCTGATCTAAAACATCTAAATAAACCCCCTCAAAAGCTTGCGGTGTTTTAAAAGGGTCTAAACCGCTTTGTTGTGCCACCATATAAGCCTGTTGCATAACATCACTTTTAAGAATAACACTATTTTCAACAACAGCGGCAACACCATCAACGGTCTCTATTTTATTTTCTTTTTGAATCCCAAACTGAGCTAAACAAAAAGCAAAAAATAAAAAACAATAAAAAAACCTAATCATTAAACCACTCCTTATTTACATCAATGTTTTTTCTTTCGACAACAGATTTAAAAAAAACATCCTTCACACCCTCTTGAGCTTTTTGTAACAAAATAGTTTCAATAGATTTATAAGCAACACTCAAACCGCCAGACTGCCCAGATTCTAAATAATATTTTTCAACCTCTTCTTTTGAAGGAACCACAACACCTTCAACCAAAAAATTTAAATAAGCCTTTTCTAATACACCTAAACGTACAGGAACAAACTGTTTATTAAAAGAATAGTTATTGTTTAAACCTAACAACAAACCTTCATTATAAACTATATCTCTAAGTAACATAATTTCAAAATCTTTTTTTATATCNTCAACATTAGAATAAAAAGAAGCACGATGAAGAGACCTTTCAATTTTGTTAGCAAACCAAGAAGAACTTAAATAGTTTTCATCATATAAAACCACCACACCTGGGTTGTTATTTAAAACGTTTATAAGGTCAACATCCTGCCTATTGCCCTTTTTAGATTTTAGAACAACATCTAAATTTTTTATCAAAGACTCTANAGCTTCCAAATCAAAAACAACCCCCTTTGAAGCAAGCAAAAGCGAGTCATGTTCAGAGGCTAAATCTTTTAAAGAACCCTCAATATAGGCACTTGAAAAGCGGAACACATAATCGTCATATTCTTCTTTAGATAAAAACGAATATCTAGAATCTCTAACAGAATCAACCATAACCACATGATAACCAAAATCTGTTTTAACAACATCAACACACCCTAAACATAAATCAAAAATAGCNTNTTGAAAGGCGGGAACGGTACTTCCAACCGAAANCCAGCCCAANACCCCCTGNTTTTGAGAAACGCTAGGNTCAACAGAGNTTTCTNTAGCCAAAGAAGAAAANTTNTCACCCTGAAGAANAAGGTTTTTAATNTCTAAAGCCTTATTTAAAGAAACAGAAGGNGGGNTACCCTCTTTCAAAAGAATATGTTTCACATAAACATCTTTTTTTAAGTTTTGAGAACAAAAATAAGTTGCAGACCTAGGTATATGTTTTTCTAAAAAATGGTGCATATAGTATTCGTTAACCATTAACATATTAAACCTAGAAAAAAGCTTTTTATTAATATCGGGAGCATGTTCCAACCCTAAAGCAACAGCCCTTTCTGCCGCCACGTTTTGTTTTAAAAAACTATCCATAATTTTTGTTTTTTTATCAACATCATCAAGGGGGGACCACTGATCTTTTGGAAAAAAAGCATAAAAATCAGACTCGTACCAAGTAAAAGGCCCACTTTTTGCAACCCACAAATCTGAACACAAACCAAAACATATAAATAAAAAATAAAAACTAAACTTTTTCATAAAAACCTTTAAAATTATTTAAAAAACTTAACAGAAAAGCAGCATCAACACTAACACCAACCCCAAACTCCAAACTAAGCTCCGTCGCCTGTTCTAAATCTTTAAAACTATAATTTATAACACCCATAGACTTTCCAAAACCTGCCAAGAATTTAAACAATTCTGAACCCCTCTTAAAAGTATTATTAAAAGAAATAATAGCANCANNCNTATTAANAACAACNCTNANAAGAGAANTTTCAGNAGNAACNAACGANAGAAGGCGCATATTAANCATNTTGACAGCCNCNNCNGGNAAAGGNCCATANTTATCTTTTAAATTATCACAAAACACTGAAANCTTAGATTTTGAATAAATACTATTTAANAACCTATAATTTCTTAATCGCTCAAAACCNTCNGCTATNTAATTATTAGGNAAAGCACACACAAAANNCACATTATAAACAAAATTATCAACAAGNAATGNNTTGGTTGAGTTGCTNTTTTTNGATATATATTTAGACATTAGTTTAGAATAAAACTCAAAACCAAAATCNAANGANTTTCCNCTTTGGTCGTAACCAAACATCATGCCNCCACCCCTNATTTGAAGGTCAGATTTTGCAATNTGGTAACCAGAGCCAAGCGAGATGTTTTTTTCAATAGTNATTAANCTTTTTTTTGCTTTCACATTAAGGTTTGTTGATTCNGGTATAAGCATATATGCATAACCCTGTTTNTCTGATCGNCCAACCCTTCCCCTTATTTGGTGAAGCTGNCCTAAACCAAACNTGTGNGCAGAATTAACAATAATNGTATTTGCATTTGGTATATCTATTCCNGANCCTATAATTGAAGTGCAAAGNAAAACNTCGGCNTGACCTTTAACAAAAAGCTCTATGTTGTTTTGNAANTCTTTTTTNGGNACTTTAGAGTGNGCAATTAAAANACTTACCATAGGGCACAACCTTTTTAAATAATTTTTNATTGAAACTAAAGAATTAATATTNTTATGNACAAAAAAAACNTGACCCGANCGATTTNTTTCATACTCTACCGCCCTTTTAATTAAGTTATCCCCAAAGTAGTTAACAAAAGTTTGTATAGGNTTACGCATTATAGGGGGTGACCCCAAAGTNGATATATCATTAAGACCAGACAAACTTAAATTTAAACTTCTTGGAATGGGTGTGGCAGACATTAGCAAAACGTCTTTGTTTATAAAACCNTCCAAAACACCCTCTTTATCTTTTACTCCAAACTTGTGTTCTTCATCNACAACAAAAAGATTGGTATANTTAATAAAAACAGAANNATATAAGAGCGCTGANGTCCCTATTAAAACATCAANTTTTCTTTCTACCCACNTATTTTTAANANNATTTTTATTAGNAGTTGTGACNGANCCAACAAAAAGCTCNACAACCACACCAAAANGGTTCAACCNTTCTTTAAAAACNCTATAGTGTTGACGGGCCAATACAGATGTTGGGGCTAAAATAATAACCTTACCACCATTAATAACAACTCTAAAGCTTGCCCTTAAACTAATTTCTGTTTTACCAAAACCAACNTCACCACAAAGAAGCCTATACATTGGNGTTTCTTTTTTTAGNTCNNTAGATATTTCTTCCCANGCCANNCCTTGGTCTGGNGTGTCTTCATAAACAAAACTTGCTATAAATTCTTTTTCTATATCACCNCCAAANGGGTAGGGAGNCCTATANTTGTTTTTNTTGCTCGCATAAAACTCNAACAAGTCTTTGGNTTTATTTTCAACAAAACCCGNAACNCGANTTTTTTGTCTTGCCCACACACCNTTTTTNGACAAAGAATTAAGTTTTATANTTTCTGANGTTTCACGTGAAACAAATGAAAGTTTATAAAGATTNTTTATAGANANCTGCACTACNGCATCTTCGTATTTAATTTTTAAATACTCATCACCACCACTTTCAGNGTCACCTATAAGCCCAATTAACAAACCTACACCAAAATCTTCATGGCAAACAACATCACCTTTTTGCAACGCAACATCTTCCTGTTGAGGAGAAGAAACAGCACCCCCCTTAAAAGAGTTAGGAGCAACCACCTTGTTATTATATTGAAAAGAGTAAAAGTTTAGATCTTCAACATAGATTACTTGCTTTTTTTCCTTGATAAAGGATTTATAATCTAAACAAACAAAAGGACCAACGTGCTTAGGGTTATGTTTAGTAGTTTCTATTTTATTTGTAATTTTTGACATGCTCAATAAGGCGCTACTGGACATAGACGTTACAACATTTTCTCTTTTAGATAATTTTAACTCAACCATACTTTCATTGAGAGAAAGGCCCGTAGCTAAACTATAAAAATTTATAGAAGTTTCTGTGTCATACAAACAAACACGAACCGGGTTGTTATATATAGGAGAGTATATATCAATAACACCACCCTTAACACAAAACTCTTTTGGCTGTTCTACAAAATCTACCTGACTGTACTCAACCGTCTTTAAACTGTTAATTACATCATTATATGAAGACTGACTATTGATAATAACATTTTCTGTTACTTTTTTATAATTAATTTTATTACAATCCTTCGAAAATATTATAATCTTTACCTCAGATAAATTGTTTTGAATTGAATGAGAAAATTTTTCATCTAACTTATCATAAATAGAAATAAAACCCCCAACGCCACGATCATGACCCTCTTCTGGAACAACCAACACACGAGGATCGTCTAATATTAAACTAAAAGCGGACGTTATTTCTACATATTCGTCACTTGTTATACTAAAAAACCAATTTTCTCCCGAAAAAAGCGCTAAATCTAAAGACTCTAATACGGGGCCTAAATATGTTTTATTGATAATGGCTGCAGCAGCTTCGTTTTTAATTTTTAACAAAGACTGTTTCACGTGAAACTATATATTGTTTTGAGATGTTAAAAAAATTGAAAGAACAGCAACATCAGAGGGGCGCACACCAGCAATTCTGCTAGCCTGACCTAGCGTTTCTGGTAACACAGAAGATAATTTTTCAATAGATTCAGCAGACAGGTTAGTAATTTTTTTATAATCAATAGATTTAGACATGATTAAACCATCAAGCTTTTTAATTTTTGCAATTCTTTCTAATTCTCTTGCCTCGTAACCAGCATATTTAATTGCTGTTTCTACTGAAAAAATGACATCATGGTCATATTTTTTTAACATTAACGCAACCTCTTGTTTATTAATTTTTTTTAAAAGAACCTCAGGTCGTTTTATATATTCAGATAAAGCTATTTTTTTACCTTTTATAACAAGTTTGGTTTTATTAACTAAAGAAAAAAGAGAATCATACTGCCCTTTAAAGTTATCATATACAGCTATCTCTTTATCATTTAACATTTTGTTTTCAATGGCTATAGCACACAATCTGAGCGGCGCAGTGTCGGCCCTTAAAAATAAACGATTTTCAGCACGCGAAGTAAACATCCGGTAGGGTTCATTAATATGTTTTGTAATTAAATCATCTATAAGCACACCAATATATGATGAAGACCTTTCTAAAACAAAAGGTGCAGACTTTTGGGTATAATAAACTGAATTTATTCCTGCCACTAAACCTTGGGCAGCAGCCTCTTCATATCCAGACGTTCCATTTATTTGCCCCGCACAAAACAAACCTTTAACTTTTTTGGTTTCTAAAGAGCCTTTTAATTGATATGAGGGGAGGTAGTCATACTCAATTGCATATCCAGGCCTTATCAGCGAAACATTTTCTAAACCTTTTATAGTTTTTAAAGCTTTCAACTGAACCTCTTCAGGCAGGCTGGTTGAAAAACCATTAATATATATTTGGTCTGCACCTTCCCACTCTGGCTCTAAAAAAAGCTGGTGTCTTTCACGATCCTTAAACCTAACCACTTTATCTTCTATGCTGGGACAATATCTTGGGCCCACACCTGTAATATTGCCAGCAAACATAGATGATAAATGAATATTGTTTTGTATAATTTCGTGTGTTAAATTACTTGTATAAGCCAAATAACACGGGATATTTTTCGGTTTGTATGGTTTTTTTGTAAACATAGAAAAGGGAGAAGCATCTTTTTCGCCACCTGCAACCTCTAGCTTTGTAAAATCAATAGAGTTCTTGTTAACCCTTGGTGGTGTTCCTGTTTTTAGCCTACCTAAATTAAACCCGTGCTTTATAAGCGACTCTGTTAACCCAAAAGACCTTTTTTCTCCCATCCTGCCACCTTTAAAGTATTTGTTACCAATATGGATAAGTCCAGACATGAACGTTCCACAAGTTATAATAAGCGCTTTACATGAAACTTGCCCGGTTTGTTTTAATACTGCAGCAGACAAAACATCTTTGTCATTTATAAAATCGACAACCTCGTCTTCAATAATTTCTATGTTAGAATCATTGAAAATCAGGTTTTGAATAAGTTCTGTGTATTTAATTTTATCTACCTGAGATCTTGGAGACCAAACAGCCCTACCTTTTGATTTGTTTAATATTTTGTTTTGAATGGTTGCAATGTCTGCAACTTTTCCCATTATTCCACCCAACGCATCAATCTCTTTGACTAAGTGCCCCTTTGCCAACCCACCAATAGCAGGGTTACAGGACATTCTACCAATTGCAGATTTATTTAAAGTAACCATAGTGCACTTATGACCCATTTTAGATATTGCTAGCGCAGCTTCAATACCCGCATGACCTCCACCAGCAATGATAATCTTATTTTCCAACACAAAACCCTTTAAATATATTATTTAAAACATCGCTTGGAGTTAGTTTTCCAAGTAACTCATCAAACAAATCTGAGGCACTTTTTAATTGTGAAGCTAAAATGTCCATTTCAACAGATTTATTTAAAGCGGTTAGCATTTCATTGAATAAAAGTGATATCTCTTCTAAAAGGCTAATTTGACGCATATTACANAAAGCCACATTAGAAGCNCCAACNTTTTCATAGTCTTGNCNAATANTTGTTAATAATTTTGTTAATAAAGCATTAATACCAATATCATTTTTACATGACAGATTTATAATGTTACCTTTATTNTTTTTTTNCTTCNCATTGTCAGACTTAGATTTGACNAAAATTGTTTTTTTATTTTTTAATATATCAACCTCTNTTAATAAAGNTCNNTGAACTNTAACNGGNTCCTTTTCATCAATCATAATAATTATATCAGAATTTTTGGCAACTGACTTAGTTTTTAATACACCCAATGACTCAATTTTGTTTTTNGTATTTCTATATCCAGCCGTATCATACAATGTTATAGGNANNCCTTTAATGTTTATATTAGCNTCAAGNGCATCTCTTGTNGTTCCTTTTATATTAGTAACAATAGCCTTGTCTGTACCTATTAATTTGTTAAANAGTGTAGATTTTCCAGCGTTTGGAACACCTATAAAAACAACGNTATAACCACCTTCAATCTTCTGAAGATATAGGGAAACNTGTAAGATTNNCTTTATTTCTTTAATTATTTTTTTAAATTTATCAGCAATATTTTTATANGTAATATGCGTTACTTCTTCTTCATTAAAATCAAGCTCATGNTCAATAACAGACTGAATGTTTAAAACACTTTCTCTTAAAGCTGTAATTTTTTTTGATGTATTACCATCNTCTATGTTTTGTAGAGCAACNCCATATTNTTCACTNTTTTGATTAATTTTTTCTGCTATTGACTCTGCNTGCATTAAGTCAATTTTACCATTTTTGAAAGCCCTGTATGAAAACTCACCTGGATAAGCAATTCTAACATTACAATGAAAAAATTCAGATATAATTTTATTAACAATNCGATCNTTTCCATGNCAAAAGATTTCTAGCATGTCNTCACCAGTAAAGGATTTAGGGGCNTTATAGAANACGACCATACAAGAATCAATTGTTGTTTTACTTTNAATTTCTTTGATTTTTCTTAANTGGANNATATTTGGCTGAAAAGTTTTTTTTATAAACACCTTAGCAAGTACGTTTTTTAATGAGAGCCCAGAAAGNCTTATAATAGCCAATGCAGANTTCCCNACAGGAGTAGCGCGAGCTATAATAACATCTTTATTATTATAATCCATAATTATTATTAATTATGANTGAAGCTGCTTTAGCTGCTTTTGTTGAATNAAATTTAAAAGATTNTATACTGTATAGTANAGATTTAAACCTGATGGAAAAGTATTNAANAATANAACAAANAAGGCNTTCATAAAGTACATAGCAAATTTAGCCGANGGGTCNGGGCTGCTGGTTGCTGTCATTTTCATACTTAAAAACATAACAANCCCCATAATNATAGGTAGCAAGGCAATGCCATGTCCAAAAAAATAACTTATTCCAGGTATTGTTTCAAGAAANGANAAATGTAAAACAATATCAGGTTGAGAAAGGTCAGTAATCCAAAAAGGTAAAAATTCTGCCCCCCTAAATTCAATAGTTTTTCTAAACACTTGAAACAAGGCAATTAANAAAGGCATTTGTACCAGAATCGGCAAGCANCCCCCTANCGGGTTAACACCTTCTTTTTTATATAATTCCATTGTTGCTTGACTTAATTTAGCTTGATCATCTTTATACTTCTCCTGAATTTTTTTCATTTTAGGTTGAACCGTTTGCATNTTTTGGTTTGATAAAAAACTCTGNTTAGTTAANGGTCCTGTAAAAACCCTAATGATGAAAGCAAACATAATACAGATAATGCCGTAGTTTGGTATAAAAGCATACAACGAAGTTAAAACCCAAAGAATTAATTGGCCTAAATATCCAATAATAAACCATCCAAACCCAAACAGTTGCACCAGGTGCTCAGTTTTNCCANNTCCAAGATGNNCAGTATCTATAGGACCAATATATGAGTATGTATGAATTGATTGATTGCCNACACCATAATCAAAATCTATNTCTGAATAAATGAATGTTGATTTGGAGTTTAATGANCTTTCAGATGAATNAAATTTNACTGAATTATTTTTATTAATTTGATATTTTTGGTTTGTAATTGCTTTTATAAAATATTTCGTCTTTAATCCNGCCCAACCTACATTAGAATANTTAAACATCTCANTTATATCATCTATAGTTTCTGAGTGATAGCTTTTATCTTTTTCNGCGAANAAACTTAACATNGTTAAATCATCTTGAATATTTTTTTCTGTTGGNTCAATACCTTCATTCCAAAGTAAATTATATTTTTTNTTTGTATCAAGATTTGAAAATATATGATCGATAACATAGCTTGTATCNTTNATAACAGTNGTTTTTTTAATTCCATANTCATTGAAGCTATNTACATAATGCATATTTTCTAATTGNCTATATTCGTANTCAGTTTTTTCAGGNTTAAAAATAACCGGCNGGCCATTNTCTANNAANCAAGGGTTACATGTTTGNTTTTCTAATAANGAAACAGGTGTATTATNGANATATTCACCAGACTTTTTATTCCAAGCTCCAGTATGTTTTAATNCATTTTCTTCATTATTTTTGNTTTCAATAATTTTTAAATTTTGAATAGAGGTNCCACCATTATTTAAATCAAGCAGAATTAATGAGGTTTTAACATTTAATTCTGTGCCAAGCTTTACAATATTTGAGGACGTAGGCGTGATAACAGGCTTTGTTTCAAGNTCTTCAGATATAACCGTATCAGATAAAATGGCTTTGTTATCATTTTTATTTACTTCAGGTGTCGGCATAAAAAAAGATTGCCAAACAAATATAAATATAAAACTTAAGCTTAAAGCTAATAATAATCTTCTAAAATCCATTTATTACACCTCATCTATTCCATATGTATTAGAATATGGATGACACTTGGATATACGCTTAAAGCCCATCAAAAACCCTTTTATTGTTCCATATTTTTGGATTGACTGTAAGGTATATTCAGAACAGGTAGGGTGAAATCTACAGCTACCTCTAAATAAAATACCAACAGTCAATTGGTAGCACCTAATTATTAATATTAATATATATTTCATAACTCTAATTTAAGGCAAAACCTTTCAAAGGACAGACTTAAATNTTNCCACGNGTAATGATCTTTAAGTTTTTTAATTGGCCGAANTATTAAGGTGTATCCTTTNAGTTGGTTTGAATTATAANGTCTATATANNGCCCTACATCGTCGTTTAAATTTATTTCTTTGAATAGCATTACCAGTTTTACGNCTTACAATAAATGATATNCCACNTTTTGTTTTAGTATCGTAATAAAACAACAAATCCCNGACTTGCAGGGATTTTGAATTATTTAATACTATCTTAAAATCTTTATTTACAATAGAGTTTTTCAACCTTCACTGACAGTTAGTTGTTTTCTCCCNTTTTTTCTTCTACGGGCNAAAACAGCCTTACCGTTTTTAGAGCTNTTNCGTTCTCTAAAGCCGTGTTTGTTTTTTCTTTTTCTATTACTTATTTTTACAGTTATTTTCATAAAAATCCTCTACAAAGTTTCGAAATTTAACAAATTAAAAAATAATAACAAGCGAATTTTTTTTATAATTGTGATTTTACTACAGTTTTAATNCCACCACGAGGGTTAAAATCACCAATNACTTCAATCTTTTTNGGGTTACAAGCTTTTTTAAAATCATCTAGAATTCTGTTTGTTACATATTCATGAAAAATACCAATATTTCTAAATTTCACCATATATAATTTTAAAGACTTAAGTTCCACTATTGATTCGTTAGGAATATAATTAATATAAATTGTACCAAAATCTGGTAAACCTGTTTTTGGGCATACGCAATTAAATTCAGGAATGCTGACCTCTATTGTATAGTCTCTACCTTCGTAATGATTAGGAACAATTTCTAAATTTTTATAATGTGGTTCGTTTGTTTTATCCATAAAAAAAGGGGCTCAAATCGCCCCTTATTAATTTTTTATTTACCATTATTAGGCAATCGGCGCATTCTTTTTCTTTTATACGCCCTTTTACGCATGAGATCTTTACTATTATGAGTCATCTTTTTATGGGCTGCTAACACCGGATAATCTTCATCTAGCTTATCATAGTAACTATCTATTTCCGATGTAGATCCAAATATCAGACCTGAAATTGCAAAAGCACTTAATATAGTTATTGTTTTCATATAGCCTCTAGCTTAATTTAATTTTCTTAGTTTAATTTAGATTATTTTCTTTATTAAAAACAATCATTATTTGATAACATGTTATCTGTATCACAAGTTTATTTTTTACTGTTTAATAAAACAATTTGTGATGCAATAATTTCAGTAATCTTTTTTTCTTCGTTTTGTGCACTTTTCCAAACCCTGCTCCTAATGGTTCCCTCCAAATAAACTAAACACCCTTTATTCAAATATTGGTTAACATAGTCCGCATTTTGATTAAACGCTACTATATTGTGCCACTCTGTATGTTCATGTTTATTTTTTTCACTATCATACCATGTTTCATTGGTAGCTATTGAAAACGAGGAGGTAGATACACCTTGTGGTGTATATCTATTTTCAGGCTTTGCACCTAGATGACCAACTAAAATTATTTTATTTATACTTTTCATTTATTTTATAGGTAAAGAAACAATAAATTTTGTTCCTTTATTTATCTCACTATTAATTATTAATTCTCCATTATGTGCCTCAACAATTTTTTTTGTAATTGCCAACCCCAAACCAAAGCCACCCTTACTTTTTTCTTTAGCTAGCCTACCCCGATATAAGGGCTTTGTGATTTTTTGTATTTTACTTTTATCCATTCCTTCACCAAAATCTTCAACTTGGATCAACAACAGGTTATTTACTTGTTGTACGCTTAATTCAATTAAGCGTTTGTCTCCACCATATTTAATTGAATTATCTATAAGATTTTTAATTGCTAAAGATAGTTTATATCTATCTACATTAATGGTTAATGATGGCATNTNTGGCAAAACTTTTAAGCGTTTTTCTATTTCATAAAACATGCCACAAGCATCTTCTATTAATGATTNTAATTCTATGGCTTCTAGTTCTAAATCTTCTATATAAGGTGTTGACAGCTTATCTGATAGAAGCATATTTGATATCATATCTTGTAAAAAATTTATTTCTTTATTAATTGAATCTTTATCTTTTTTTGTAATGTCTGTATTGGCTAGTAAAAATTTTAATCTAGTAAGGGGGGTTTTTAGCTCATGACTAACATCTATTAATAAGTTTTGTTTTTGACTAACTAAAATATCAATATCTTTTGTCATCTTATTAATACTTCGTGCCAATTGAGCTAACTCATCTTTTCCAGTAATTGGTATTGAAGAGCCTAAATTACCCTTTTTTAAATTTATAACATGACGCCTCATTAACTTGATAGGATATAAAAAAGATCTAATTATCCAAAATAAAACACTTAAAAGCAACAATATAGCTATTGGCACTATAATAGCTGGCCAATAAATATCCCAAGACATATCAAAATCAGTAACAAACCAAACGGCTAAAATCTTATTGTTTTCAATAGGTAACTCTACAAAAACAGCAGGAAGGTTAGTAGAGCCTCTGTATCCTTTTTCTACAAAAAAATTCCCATAAGATACCCATGTTTCATGTTTGGGCAAATCAAGAAAATTACTACTTAGAGTAGGGGCATCCATAAAGCTAGTATAATTATGATATTTAAATGGCACTTTAGAATTCATGAAATTTAATGTATCTATGATTTGGTCTTCAAAAAAATCTACACTTTTATTTTGATTGGAATCATCAAAAATTAAAATATAGGCCATTTGTTCTAAAGATTTGAGGTCAGCACTTATTATTTTTCTAAATAATAGATTATCATCTAATTTTTGGGACCAATTTTCTACTATTAATTCATGTAAAATTAAATTTTGATAATCGTACATTGAGTCCGTATTCTGATATTGCATCGACTCTGATTGTGTAGTAAGAAACCAGACTATTACAGTAAAAAATAATATTACAAGAACAATTTTTCCAAAAAGTGAGTCTGTTAAGTTTTTTAATTTATATTTTATTTTTTAACCCTATCAATAAATTTATAACCTACACCGTGGATAGTTTTGATATATTCAGTACCAGGATCAAGCTTAGTTAATTTTCCTCTTAATCTGCTTACAAGAACATCAATTGAACGGTCATATGATTGCCACGAAATACCACGTAAACGCTCAACTAAAAAGTCTCTATTTAAAATTTCACCCGCATTTTCAGCGAAAATTAATAAAGCTTCAAATTCAGTTGTAGATAGAATTAATTCTTGATTATTTAATACTACAAATTGTTTTAGTTTATCAATTTTTAAATGTTCAAACTCTAAATGATCAATCATTGCTTCTGGATGTTTTATGCGGCGCATAATAGATTGGATTCTTGCAATTAATTCTTCAGGCTCAAAAGGTTTTGGCATATAATCATCAGCACCCAGCTCTAAACCAATAACCCTATCTGAAACTTCGCCTCTAGCTGTCAGCATAATAACAGGGACTGTAGAAAATTCTCTTATTTTTCTTAATACTTGGAAACCATCCATTTCAGGCATCGTTATATCTAATATTATTAAATCAATATTTCTACTTTTTTGAAAATATTCATAACCTTCTATTGGCATATTTTTAACTGAAACTTTGTATTGATGATTTTCTAAATATCTTTTAATCAAGTCTGTTAATTTAATATCATCATCTATAATTAAAATATGCTCATTCATACTGACTCCAATTTATTGAATTTGATTTTCAATCTTATTAACTAACTGCTTTAATTCTACATCACTTTCTAACTTCTTTGCAATATTTTTATAGGCATGTATTACTGTNGAATGGTCCCTACCGCCTATTTGTTTNCCAATATTGGAAAGTGACAGATTTGTTTTATCTTTTGCAATAAACATGCATACTTGTCTAGCCAGTGCAATTTCCATACTTCTNGCTTTACCTAANACCTCTTTTTCTTTCACAGCCATAATTTTACTTGTTACTTTAATTATATTTTGCACATTTATCTGATTTATTTTTCTTTCACCAACATGTTTTTCNAAGACTATTTTTGCAAGCGACAAATCAATATCTTCTCGTTTCAAAGATGATATAGCTAATAAATTTACTAAAGCACCCTCTAAAGTTCTTACATCTCCNTTNATACTNGTTGCCATAAATTCCAGNACTTCATATGGNATTTCTAATCCATCATGTTCAGCTTTATTCATTAATATTGCGATTCTTGTTTCTAAATCTGGCGGCTGGATATCAATAACTAAGCCTGATTGAAACCTAGATATTAAACGCTCAGTAAATCCTTCCATTTTGTTTGGGTGATTATCAGAAGTTAAAATAATTTGTTTTCCTTCTTGATATAAAGAATTAAATAAATGAAAAAACTGTTCTTGTGTTTGCTCTTTCTTTTTAAAGAACTGTGCATCATCTACTAATAACATATCTACATTACGATATCTTTTTGANAATTCAGACGACTTATTCTTTTGTATAGAATTTATAAAATCATACATAAATCGTTCTGCTGTTATATATATTAGCTTATAGTGCGGATTTTTTTCTTGAACCATATTCCCGATGGATTGTAATAAATGCGTTTTTCCTAAGCCAGGCGAACTATANATTAATAAAGGATTAAATGGAGATTGTCCAGGCATTTCTGACACAGATAAAGCNGCAGCTTTAGCAAACTGATTTCCTTTTCCTTCAACAAAATTATTAAAACTATACCTTTCATTAAGTTGACTATTTCTTTTATAAATAGGAGTTGGCAAAACATCTGAATCATTTAATTTGGGAATCTCATTAATTTTTTTATTACTTACAGAAACNCTATAATTAACAACCCTTGGATTACCACCTACTTTAATTAAAATATCATTAATTAGATGCCTATATTTTTGCTCTAACCACTCATAATGATATTGATTTGGAACTTCTAATTTAATTTCTTCATTAGTTAATTCCACAATCATTACATCACTAAACCAAGTTTCAAATGCTTGATTTGTAATCTGTTGTTTAATTAAGCTTAAACATTCTGACCAAAAATTTTCTTTATTCATTATACTCATTCACAAGTTATTAACATTTAAAGGGGTTTTAAACTTGTATTAAAGATATGAACTAAACAAGCAATTTTTATTTAGTAATTATTTTTTATAATCAATAATTTACACTAATGTTAGTGATAGGTCATAGGGGAGCTCCATCACGGGCCCATGAAAATACAATTGAATCTTTTAAAATTGCTTTAGAGTGTAATGTTGCNGGTTTAGAATTTGATATTCAATTTACAAAAGATAATCAATTNGTCGTTTATCATAATTATAGTATTGAGACTAGTAGCAATANTATAAAAGTAGCGGATTTAAATTTATCAGAAATTNAGAATCTGAANTTAGGATTTANTATACCCACATTTGAAGATGTACTTAAAATATGTCCTTCAGATAAAATAATTAATGTAGAAATAAAATCGACAAATATATTTCATACAAACATAGTACAAAAAACGCTTACTTTTTTAAAAAAATATAATTTAGTAGAAAATGTAATTATTTCATCATTTAATCCTTTTGTTTTAATTGANATAAATAGGCAGTCCAATGATATGAAAATNGGCNTATTGTGGTCAAAAGATNTTTCTGAAAAATGGTANGTGACTAGATATACAAATAAAATTTTACGNCCTTATTCTTTNCATGCNGATATTAATTATATTAATAAAGACATAAGANTATGGGCAAATCAAAATGGAATGAANCTTTTTTTATACACAGTTAANACAGCAAAANAAGTAGAGATTGCCAAAACAGTGAAAGCAGATGGTATTTTTTCTGACTATCCAAATATTTTAGAATAATATATTTTTTCTAATTGTTTATGATCATCAATCATTTGGCAANCGCATTTTTTTAAACGCTTTTTAGAATAATGTCCTTTTGAATAAAGAACACAATTAATTTNNAATGCTTGAGCTACNTCAAAATCATGTACACTATCACCTATTAGTAATATTTCATGATTATCATATTCTATATTATTTCTNAGNTTTTTAGCAATTTGTATTTTATTATCTGCATAGTAATTGTCTATTCCAGAAATTGATTCGAAATATGAATTTATTTTATAATGCTTAATAGTTTCGTTTAATAAATTATGTTCTTGAGCAGAAACTATAGATTGTTTAATATTTAGTTTTTTTGTGGACTCTAAAATAAATTTACTATTAGGAAAAAGTTGAGCTTCAAATTTCCTTTTTTTAAATTTTTGTATAAANTCATACCCTACTTTTTCAAAGTCCTCTTTATTGAAATCAAACCCTAATATTTCATAATATTTTTTAACAGGAAAAGTAAAATATTTTTGATATTCAGTAATTGTAATAAGTGGTAAATTTCTTTCATCTAGTTCTTCATTCATTAAATCNACAAATAACCATGCATCATTAATGAGGGTACCATTCCANTCCCATATTACATATTTAATTACNGGAGCCTGCATCATNTATCTTTAATAATAATTCAAAAGGGTAAATGCCACTATTATGATTATCTTTCCAAAAAATACGAATTGCATAATGACCAACTAGCTCAATTTTGTCTACCTCATACGCTGCTTGAGTTTTTCTAATGCCTTTTCCAATATATAGATTGCCAAAAACATCTGTTTCACCAGAACAATATGCGCATGGACAAGCATCTCGTAATTTTTTATAATCCAGAAATATATCTTTATTGTTATCCCATTGAATGGCTAATTCATTAGGAAATATTTCACATTTAATTANNTTCATTTATTATTTTCAGTATCTTATCAATTAATAATTTATGTTTAATTTGAATNTCCATATTTACTATATAAATAGAAGACTTTTTCAAATCTAATTTAAAAAAATCTTTATAAGTAGTCACATAAATAATATTTTCATTATCTATTATGGCGCTATTATCTTTATTGTATTTATAATGGTTTTTAAAATGGATTATTTTATCATAGTTTATATTCATTTCGTATAATATATCTTTAAAATGATTAGAATTAGCTATTCCCGAAAAGGCTATAATTTTTTTATTTTTAATAGGCGCGATAGTATTAACAGGTTCTACTTTATTTTTATTAAACCTTGTTAAATAATAATTAATATCCAGGGGATATGTTTTATAACGCGATAATAATTCTAATGGTTGTTTACCTTTTGTTGTATAAATGAAATCGGCTCGATTTAGTGAATTAATTTTTTCTCTAAGTGATCCTAGAGGTAGCAGTTTAAATTCTTTTATATTTTGCCAAGTATTAATTAATACGATATCTAATTTTTTCTGTATATATCTAGATTGATAGCCGTCATCTAAAATAATACAATCTATATCAGAAAAAGTATTAGCAGTATTTACAGCCTTCTTTTTACTATGGTCAATAATGATTGGTACATCTAAAAATAATGATTTAATATGATAAGGCTCATCACCTACATCCTCAACAGAATATTCGCTAATATTTTTGAAGATAATTTGTTTTGAAGTTTTTCTTTTATATCCCCTTGTGATTACTAAAGGCTTAATATTATTATCTTTTAATAGCTTAATAAGTGATATAACAAAGGGAGTTTTGCCAGCACCACCAACCTGAATATTTCCAACTGAAATTATGGGTTTTTTTGATTTTTGTTGATGTAAAAATTTATAATCATAAAGAGTATTCCTAAACAATACTATTATATTCATAATTAAACTTATAGGATATAAAAATATAAAGCGTATCATAATTGTTCAGAAACTTTCCTTTCATGTTCAACCATATAA
Organism: bacterium TMED6; assembly: GCA_002167465.1. Lineage (GTDB taxonomy): Bacteria > Fidelibacterota > Marinisomatia > SCGC-AAA003-L08 > D37C17 > TMED6. The sequence continues at coordinate 68,222 of NHBL01000013.1, read as the reverse complement.
TTTGAAACACCATCCTCTAAAGAACAATCTAAATCTTGTTTATAAGCAGGAGCTATATGAATAATAATTTTACTAAATGGTTTTGGCAAATGAAACTTATCCCAAGAATTAAATAGCCATTTGTTAGTTGCATTTCCAGTTACTGTAATAATTTGCGCATTAAATTTTTGAGCTAATTCAAGCGATCCTTTTTTTGCAATATGAATTGGCCCTTTAGGCCCATCATTAGTAATACACACTATTGCATTATTATCATTTTTAAAAATATTTTCCATTTTATTAATTACATTTTTGGGTTTTTTATTACTTGACCCTTTAATAATCTTTACATTCCATTTTTTTAAAATAGAGGCTACTATTGCTCCATCTTGATATGGACTAGCTATAGCCCAAGGAGATAATTTTTTATTTATTACATAAAAAATAGGAAATAACATTCTGCCATGCCATACACAAAGCATAATCGGTTTATTTTTATTGTATATTTTTTTAAAATTTTCTTCTCCNTTTATTTGAATACTACACGTTTTATAAATAAATGATAAAAAGATATAGCCCAGCCANTTTAAAAAGAAAAACTTCATTTANATACNTTCGATAAATTGAGCAGCTTTTTTAGAAGCACCCGAGTCACCTATTATTTTTNGAATACCTTNTAATTCATGCATCAAATTATTTCTATATTTTTTATTATTAATCATTTTTACAANTTCACTTGAGATACTTAAAGGTGTAGCATTATTTTGTAGTAATTCTGGAAATATTAATTTATCCGCAATAATATTTGACATACTTGCAAATTTAACTTTTACTAATTTTTTTGTTAGCCACCATGATATTTTATTCATTTTATAAACTACTACAGCAGGAGTNTTCATAATTGCTGATTGTAATGTAGCAGTGCCAGAACTTATAATAGCAGATGTCGCTATCTCTAATGCTTTTAATGGCATATCATCNACCACTNTAATATTTGTGTTAATTTTTTGTGNTAATTTGAGGTCAGAATGTAGGCCTAATAATATCTGNAAATCAGGAATTTGACTNTTNACTTTAAGGGCTGCATCAATAAATAAATTTAGATGTTTATTTATTTCTTGAANNCTACTTCCTGGAAATAAAGTTAAAATTGGTTTATCAATGTTTAAATTATATTTCTCAACAAATAAATCTAAATTCTGNTNNGGNTTCCAAATATCTAAAAAAGGATGACCAACATAATGCACAGGAACTTTTTTTTGTAAATACCATTCTTNTTCAAATTTAAAAATTACTAACATTTGATTCACATATTGTTTCACTGATTCAATACGCTTTTCTTTCCATGCCCAAATTTGTGGACTTATATAATATATTATTTTAATNTNAGTNACNGATTTAATTTTTTTACATAGTCTCAAATTAAAACCNGGGTAATCAATCAATATAATCTTATCAGGAACTTCTTNTTTGATATGGNNTAAAATTTTTTTTTCAAGTTTTATAAAAAAAAATAAACTTTTTAAAACTTCTACAAAACCCATTACAGACATTTTAGAAAAAGGTGCCATNGACTTTANACCTTCTTTANTCATCAATGTACCACCAATCCCATTAAAGGAAATATTTGCATTGATAGNTNTGAGTTCGCGCATCAATTGTGCACCATACTCATCTCCTGATGGTTCTCCAGCTAAAATAAAAATTTTCATGACTTAATTTTAGAAGTTATAATTTTATTAATTTCTTCAGCAATTTTAAGAGCTTCAACAGCATTTAANATATTATTTAAATTCTTTTGGTTACTAATTATAGATTCACAAAAATATTCTAATTCTTTTTTTAATGCATCATATTCTTGTAGCTTAATATTTTCTATTTGGAAATTAAATTCTCCGCTTTCAGAGATGGGATTNGTATAATATTTTGTTAATGATTTTTGTAGTAGATCAATATTTGTATAACTATTTTTTTCAAAAACACGCATTTTTCGCATATCTTTNNTTGAAATTCTACTAGCTGTTAAATTGGCGACGCATCCGTTTTCAAAGATTAATTTTACATTTGCTAGATCAATAGAATTTGAAATCACATTGATCCCATCAGCAATAATTTCTTTNATTGGAGAATCGACTACATGTAATATTAAATCAATATCATGAATCATTAAATCAAGCACAACTGAAATATCCATACTTCTTTTATTAAATTTAGATAAACGATGACATTCTAAAAATAAAGGANAATGTTTATCTTTTATATATTTTTGAAATGCTGGATTAAATCTTTCTATATGACCNACTTGTGCAATCGTATTATTATTTTTCACTCCATTTAAAATANTTTGAGCATTTTTTACATTATCAGCTATAGGTTTTTCAATAAAAATATTACAATTATATTTTAGTGAAAGAAGTGATATTTCTTTATGAGTGATTGTAGGNGTGACAATTGAAACAGCATCAACTTGGTCTAATAATGTTTCCATAGATTCAAATTGTTGAACATTATATTGGANACTAATTTTGTTGGCTGTATCTATACAAGAGTCATAAAATCCAACTAAATTAACATANTTAAGATCTAATAAATGTTTTAAGTGGAATTTTCCGAGATATCCNACACCAATTATACCATATCTTATTTTTTTTTGATTCATTTAATTTCTCTCTTGCTTATTTAAAATCATATTCACAAATTACAATATAAACACAATACAAAGTATTATGAAAATTGATTTAAATAAAATAGTTAGNAGTATCATTTTAATTTCAGGATTTGGAATTTTCTTTTTAAATATAGCAAATCACTATGCTTTTGCATCTATGTCTATTTTAGCCACCATATTAATATGGATTATTTGGAATAAGTCCCTGGAAACTTTAAATTTAAATGCTTTTTTTACATTAATATTAATTTCTGGTATAATTATATCTGCAACACTATTGATAACATTTGGTATTGAACCAGTTGGTACTAGAAAAGGTACACTGATACATTTTCATAGTGAAGGTATAGCTATAGCTTTAGGTGTGTTATTTTTTACATTAATTCCTTATATAGTTTTTAATTTGAAATTTAAGCTACCCAAACCTTTTAATATTACTTTTGTATCTAGTAAAAAATCACAGTCTTATAGTTCAAAAAAACCACCTCAAGATAAATATGTGGTGGGAGATGCAAATTGGGAAATTGCTTCTGATGACGATGTTAAGTCTGGTAATTATAATATCGATTAATTTTTTTTAACAAACATGAAAGGAGGTAATCAATTGAATACGATGTATTTAAGTAACGGTTACAGCCTTGGAGTTATTTTATAGCGGAGGAATGCTGTAACCTTAATAACTTACATCAAGGGTTTAGACGGACTCTACGTCTAAATAAAAAGGGCTACGAAAGTAGCCCTTTTTATTTATTTGAAAAAAAAGGAAGGTACCCAAATTGATTTTTTTGAACTCTTTTATTATTTTTAATAAAGCATTCTAAACCTAGCATTACTGACTTAATATATTTTTTTAATAGAGGCTTTACTAAAATAGAGTAGGGCATAAATTTTATTAATTTTATTCCTGTATTGTATTTATAGGGGTAAATAGTAATAGTTAAAGTATTATTTTGAATTTTCCATGATACTAAAGATTGAGGGCCATCTTTTTCGCCTATTAATAAATCATACCCAACACCTTCAGTCCATTTTATAAATTTTCTTTGATAGATTAGGCCACTGTAATAATAAATTTCATCAATAGAAGTTTTTCCCGGCCAGTTTATTATAGGATTTTTATTACAAAACGGGTGAAATAATTCTAAGTTTGATGGGCTAGATATTATTTTCCAAAGCTCTTCATTATTAATGTTAACATTTAAAGTTTCGGAAATTTGCCAATGAAAATTTTTAACATTCATTTAATCTCACTCAACTTATTTAGTTCCATGAATAATTAGAGTACCATTCCAACTATCTTTTTGTTCAACTTGTTTATAAACTATATTATTAAAACCAGCATTTTTAAATAGTAATTTCCAATCATTAATTGATAGTGTAGTAATATTCAAATTAAACTGCGTACCCCAATTTAAAGAGTCTGGATTTTCAGCGTAATGATCAATGCCCATAATAAATGTACCATTATCATTTAAAACTTTTTCAAAAATTTTATTTATAATAGTTTCTGGTGCATTAAAATAATATAATGTTTCCATGGAAAAGACAATGTCATATTTTTGATTAGGGTTCCAGTTCTCAATATTATCATTAAAATACACACCTTTAGGATCTTTTTGTTTAGCTTTTTTAATCATATGTTGAGCACCATCTAAACCGTGGGCATCTTTGCAAAGCGAGGATTCCTTAAATTTTCGTACTACCCAACCATTACCACATCCATAATCAATAGCAGAATAGTTTTTATAATTTTTCTTTTCAATTATTTTAAACATATGCTCTACTGAATTATGATGACCACGCTCCATGCCTTCATCTTTACCTAAAATGGCCCACTCATCAAATGTCATAATATTTTTATTCATATATATTTTTTAACCCTTCGTTTTATTTTTAATTTCCATAATCCAAATTTTAATAAATAACTATTTGGATATTTTTTGATAAGAATTTTACAAGCATCTAAAAAGTTTAAATAACTTTGTGATATCTGTTTATTATCATGATTATATTTATAATTGACTAAAGCTTTATTAACACCCTTAACATCAAATTTTTGACAAACTCTAATAATAAAATCATAGTCTTGTAATGCTAGCAAGGATTCATCAAAGTCACCTACTTTTTTAATGACACTCTTATGAATCATTATACTAGAAGTAATACCAACAAAATTATCCCACATAATAGATTTTTTAATAGATTTAAATCTTCCATTTTTATAACTATATTTAATTTTTTGATTCTTATTATTCATAATATTTTTACCAGTAAAACACAATCCAATATTATTATTTTGAAAACATTGAACTTGCTGATTAATTTTATCTTCGTTCCAGGTGTCATCATCATCTAAAAATGCTATCCATTCACCATTACTGCATTGTATGCCTAAATTTCTCAACACATTTGGATGATTAATTCCAGAATGAGCATACATAATATTCTTGTATTGTGATATATAGTTTTGGGTGTCTGTATTATCACTGCTATCTACTATAATAATTTCAATATTTTGATATGATTGTTTTTGTGCGCTTTTTAAAGCTTTTTGTAAAAGCTCTAAACGATTATAAGTCGTTATGATTATTGATACTAGTTTATTCATTGATTATATCTATTAAATGTTTATTTTGAGTATTCCACAATAAATCAGTTTGTTTAACTTCATCTAAAATATATTCATCGTAATTATTACAAATCATTTGATATGCATTGACAAACTCATTTTCACTTGAAGGTGATATAGCAATACCACAATTATAGTGTGAGACCATTTCATTCATAGCTTCTAAGTTTGAGCAAATTATAGGTATGCCAGAGACAGCATATTCAAACAATTTATTTGGTAATGCATTTTCATAACTTTTTGAAATTGGCTGAATTAAACTCAGACCCACATATGCACTACTAGAAAAATTTGCTAACTCTTCATATGGTACGGCATCTATAAAAAAAATACGACCTTCCATTTTATATTTTTTAGCAAAGTTTATATATTCTTCTTTCATTGGCCCATCGCCAATTAGTACTAATACAGTTTCTTTTAAAGAACTCATACATTTTATTGTAAAACGAATACCACGACCATTGTGAAACTTACCTTGATATATAAATATTTTTTGTTTTTCATTTAAACATAATATTTTTTTTAAATCCATTTTTTTTGATTTAAAGAAAGACTTTCCAGGAAGATTTTTAATCAACTCAATGCGCACATCTGGATATAGTGTATGTAAGTATGTTTGATCTATTTCTGCATTTGCAAGCACACAATTTACTTTAGAAATATTTTTTTTCTCATACCAAGACCATAATTTCTGAATCATAGGCCTATTAACTAATCCAGCTAACTGAGTATATAATTCCCTTGAATCATATATGATTTTTGATTGATTTTTTTTTGTGTTTTGCGCAACAGGAACCATTGAATATAAGTCTGATGTAATTATAACGTCAGGCTTTAATCTATTAATAAATTTTTTGACATAATAAAAAAATTTAAAATATTTTGTGATGGAATTATCCAATTTTTTATTATCAAGCAATTCAATTTGTATTCCCTTATAATTGAATGTTTCTTTTTTTGAACCTACACCTAAAATAGATATTTGATAGGTTTTCTCATTTAACTGGTTTAGCATATTCATGCAGCGGCCATCATATAAAGGATGTCCCCAAAAAACAATTACCACCTTTTTATGCATTAGTCATACCCCTTATTTTTCGCATCCAATTAATGATAAACTTAGTATTGTTATAACTTATAATGACCATCAACACATAAAAAATATTTTTGATTGAATAAGGGTACTGTTGAAAAGCTTTTTTATAAAAAGTATTGATTTGATTTATTGATTCTGTTTTTTCATACACTCTTGCAATACGTCGATAATGATTACTCATTAATTTTTTACCTATATTTTTTACCATCTGTTGATAATGTTTATCACAAATATATGCTAAAGACTGTGCTTCTTTCAAAAAATTAATAGACTGACTATTTTGATTTAATTGCCATATAAAACTATTATATTTACAATAGGTGACTACTGGATTAGTTTTTGCTAGTGTAATAAAAAATTCCCAATCTTCACTTGGGGTAGCCTTAGAATCAAAAGAAAGATTGTTTTTTTTAATAAGAGTTTTTTTAATCAATATACATTGTAAAAATGGACCAGGCTGAACAGAGATGTTAAATATAAAATTTTTACCAAATTTATTCATATTTCTAATCTCACCATTTACCTCATAATCACTTATTACAATATCAGCATCATCGTTTAGAAGTTGATTATAGAGACAATTTAATGTTTCAGTATCAACATATTGATCATCGTCATCCATAAATGCTATAGTGTTAGCGTTTATATATTTCAATCCAATATTACGAGATTGTGCACATCCATAATTTTGTTGATTATTTATGATTTTAATTCGTGGATCTTTTTTTTGATATTCATTTAAGATTTGTTCAGTATTATCTGTAGATGCATCATTTATTATGATTAGCTCTAAATTATTAAATGTTTGATTTAATATTGAATCAATTGCATGATTAACTATATTACCACGATTAAATGTTGGTAAGATTACTGATATATCAGGCTTGTTCATATAAATCTATTTAAATAGTGAAATTAAATTTTTCATTCCGTGCTTATATATTAAATAAACGATATATATTAAAGTTCCAACCATTAGATAATATTGCATATATATTTTTGCTATAAAACATATGATAGAGATTGAAATAAGCATCATTAATAATATAATATCTTGCCAATTTAGTTTGATAGGCATCCAATTGCTGTTTTTATAAAACAAAAATAAAAACATAATACCGTAGCTTAATGCGGTAGCAATAGCAGCGCCTTTAATCTCATATATTGGAATTAAAATAATATTTAATAAAACATTAGTAATTGCACCACAGACTCTAAATATAGGAGACCAATTTTGTTTATTACATAAATAAATAGATGGCATATGAATGATATATAAAGCATAAAACACATGTGACAATAGCATAATAGGTATAATTTCATTAAATCCAGAATATGTTTTCCCAATTAGTGGCATGTTTCCAATGGGTAAATTTAAATTTGCAATTACAGGAATTGCAATACCTACAAACCATGATATACTAAGTGTAAAAATAATAAATATAGTTCCAACTGATTCATATCTTTTACGAGCTAATTCTGTATTTCCATTACTCAAATAAAAAGGTTGCCAACCTAAATTAAAGGCATTAATCATAAATAATGGAATGCTTGCTAATTTTGCTCCTACAGAATAGGTGCCAATTAAATTATTAACATACTCAGGATTATCAATTGGACTTTCTAATAAAAATTTTAATAGATATCGATCTAGCAAAGTCATAAACATAAAGAATATTGCAGCTGGGAAAAATCTAATTCCTAAATTAACTAATTTGTAAAGTTGTGATTTTGAAAATAAAGAAAAATTTAAATTTTGTATTAATACAGGAATAAAAATTATTAAGGTTACTAATCCACCATATAGCAATGCTAATAATGCACCCTCTAAGCCCATTAATTCATTTTTTACATAATGGATTGATAAGTATAATGTTGTAATAACACCACAAATCTGACCCATCATATAATAAATCGCATTATTTTTAATTCTTAAAATATCAATAATTCTAAAATTAAAAGTATCACACATAACAATTAGTATTATATATTTAATTTGAGACTGCAAAAGCCCCATTAAGCTATTTGTACTTTGTTGANATACAATNNAATTGATTAACCAGATANNNCCTGAGATACTNATAATCATTNTCAAGACATAGATTAAATATGTTGAAATAATTTCTTTNTTATTTTTTGATTCACTATATAATTTTAAAAAACCATCNCCTANACCATGTGAATAACAAATACGTAAGAAAGCTATTGAAGTAANGACTAGAACAAAATTTCCATACCANACATTNCCGNTTGAATCTAATATNTTTGTATAAAGNGGNAGTAATAAAAAAGTCATAATACGCATAAGAGCNGTACCNACAGCATATATGATNGATGATTTAAATAATGCTTTTAATGAAATCATAGTTTTAGTTTCATAACTTTNCGAATCATNGTTTTCGCACCAAATTGTTCTTTAAAATTAATTAGNGATTCATGGGGNATAATTTCCGAATNNTTATATAATTGCGAAACTCCAATATCTAAAAAATTTAATTTATTTTTTTTTGCCCATTTTAATGATTCGTAAATTTGTAATGATGAAACTTGTAAGTTTTGATAATCGTAGTCTATCATATTGTAAAATAATATACATGATTTTTTATTAGTGATGAAATTCAAAGCTCCACCTATAATTTTATTATTTTTATAACTTAATAATAGTATAATTTCATTAGGAAATTTTTTCTTTAGAATTTTTAATTCCTCTAAAGAGTGAGTAGGTTTAGCTTTATGTTTTAATTTGTTATTTATTAAGATAGGGTAAAAACTATCTAAATCATCACTTATTTTAATTTTAATTTTATCTTGCATTTTTTTGATATAACGTCGTTTTCTATCATGCATTTGATTAAGTAAATTTGATTTAAGATCAACAAAGCTTGAAATATAATATTCAATTGTATTGAACCCTTTCATATATAAGCAATATTCCATTACCTCATTATAATTATCATAATAAATAAATGGTGTAGGAATAACTACAACTTCTTTTAAACTATTTTTATTAGCAAAATCTATTAAAAGTTCGACTATCTTTTTTCCAAATTCGAAAGATAAGCTATTGAATACAAACCCTCCAAAACTTGACCCTGGATGAGAGTGTAATGTTTCATTTATAATTGCACCAGAAAACACTGCCTCAATCTTAGACTTATTTTTAAATATAAACGAGCAGTCCTCAAACATCCTGTCTTGATGATAATTTAAAAATTTTCGTGTATGAAAAATTGTACCGTTATTTGACTCTAATACGAAAGAATCCCATTGAGTTTCATGCTTATTTGCATCATATTTAATAATTTCTATCATATCTTAATATATTAATATCAATCAAATTTAATTCTTTTTAATTAATTATTTTGTAAATTTTAATACGAAGTTAAAGGATACAAATACTCCATGACACACATAAAAAAAATTCATGCAAGACAAATTATTGATTCAAGGGGTACTCCTACAGTAGAAGTAGAGTGCTTATTAAATGATGGATCATTGGGGGTGGCTGCAGTTCCTAGTGGCGCATCAACAGGTGAGCATGAAGCTTTAGAATTAAGAGATAACGAGTCATATTTTTTCGGTAAATCTGTTTTAAATGCAGTAAATAATGTTAATACTAAAATAAGCCCGCTATTAATAGGTAATAATAGTAACGACATATATAAAATAGATGAAATAATGTTAAACCTGGATTCTACTCCTAATAAAAATATTTTAGGAGCAAACGCTATATTAGGAGTTTCACTTGCCTCATTGAAAGCATTTGCTATATCAAAAAAATTACCGTTATATCAATATATCAGTTTAATTACAGCAGCAAATTATAATATTATGCCAGTACCTATGATGAATATTTTAAATGGAGGTAGTCACGCAGATAATAACGTTGATATACAAGAATTTATGATTTACCCATCAGGCTTAAATACTTTTTCTGAAGCATTACAATGTGGCTGCGAAGTATTTAACACATTAAAATCAGTATTGAAGAAAAAGGGCTATAATACTTCTGTTGGCGATGAAGGAGGGTTTGCTCCAAATTTAAAGTCTAATCAAGAAGCTTTAGATTTATTATTAGAATCTATTGAAAAATCAAATTATATACCAGGAAAAGATGTTTTTTTAACTTTGGATGTAGCATCTAGTGAATTTTATAATAAAGATGATAATTTATATTATTTAGATTCAGAAAATAAAAAACTTAATAATAATGAATTAATTGATTGGTATAAAGATTTATGCAATAATTATCCTATTGCCTCNATAGAAGATGGTTTGGATGAAAATGATTGGCAAGGTTGGATTAAATTACATAATGAATTAGGGTCAAAAGTACAATTGGTTGGTGATGATCTTACAGTTACAAATATTTTAAGATTAAAAAAAGCTATCNNAGAAAATGCAATTAATTCAATTTTAATTAAATTAAACCAAATTGGNAGTGTATCAGAAACATTAGATACTATTAAATTAGCTCAAATAAATAAATTAGGNGTAGTAATATCACATAGATCAGGAGAAACTGAAGATACAACCATAGCTGACCTAGCTGTAGGAGTAGGAGCTGGTCAAATTAAAACAGGTTCTTTATGCAGAAGCGAAAGAGTAGCTAAATATAATCAATTATTACGAATTGAAGAACAATTAGGAAAAAATCAAACTTATGGTTTAAAAATAAATGAATAAATTTCTGTTATCAGCACTTTTTTGTTTAATAATTTATTTTTTTATNAAAAATGATGGCTTAATTGATTACTATCAAACTAATCAATCTTANCAAAAATTATTAAATCAAAAATATCAACTNAANCAAGAATTNGCANNANTAAAAAAAGAAAATAACTTATTAANAAANAATAAAAGATATATNGAAAAANTCGCAAGAGAAGAATATTTTTATATATANCCAGATGAAATAATTATTACTTTTGATTAAAATGAGAAATANTATAAACAGATATTTATTTATAATGATTCTTTTTATGAATTTTTTTTATGCTAATGAACAGTCTGAAATCGAGCTATTTGTATTTAATGATATTGCATATTTCTCATTAGAAGAATTTTGTTTATCTAAAAATTATCAATTTAATTTATATCTAGATAAAGAAAAAATTGATTTTTTTATAAACAAACAAAGGGTTACACTTTCAAATAATTCATCATTTGTAAAAGTTGATAATCAGATTTATCATATGGTTAAATCTGTTCAATTAGTTAATAATAGATTTTATATGCCATTAAATTCATTTATAAGAATGTATAATACTTTGCAACCAGAAATATTTATAGCTGATTATACTAATAACACCATTTCAATTAAGCCAATCGAAGAAAATATTTTAAGCGAGCAGTCTACTATAAACAAAGTAGATGAAATACTATTAACTAAAATAAAAAATGAAGATAGTTGGAAAATAACTAATNTAATTATTGATCCAGGGCATGGNGGAAAAGANCCAGGNGCAATTGGTTATCGTAATATNAAAGAAAAACANATAGCNTTAGATATTGCAAAAGAGCTCGGTAGTTTTTTAAAAAAGGANATGCCNGAATTAAATATAATTTANACTAGAGAAGATGANANATTTTTAGGATTAAAAAATAGAACAAATTTAGCTAATAAAAATAAAGGACATATTTTTTTGAGTATTCATGCAAATGCAAGNACTGCTAAAACTGCAAGAGGTTTTGAAATATTTTTATTGCAACCCAATAGTGTTGATAATGCTATTGATGTTGCGGTTCGAGAGAATGCCTCNATTATTTTTGAAGANAATCCNNAACANTATGAGCAAAATCAAATGTTTGCATCTATATCTGAAAAAGCATATTCNCAAGAAAGTGAAAAATTAGCAGTATCTATAAATACGGCNGTTAAAACAGANTTACCAAGNACTAGAATGCGAGGAGTTAAGCAAGCAGGGTTCTATGTGCTGGTTGGGGCTGCTATGCCAAAAGTTCTCATAGAGGCAGGTTTTATAACAAATAAATCTGAAGCTCAATTATTAAATAAATCAAGTTATCGTACACAAATGGCATATGGCATNTTTAAAGGTGTTCAATCTTATATTGAATCTCATAATTCCCAAAATATTAATAGATGACAAAAAATCACAATATCAAAATTGGCATATTTGATAGTGGGCTTGGTGGTTTAACCGTACTTAAATCATTAAGAACTACATTTGGCACTCAAGTTTCTTTCGTATATTTAGGGGATTTAGCTCATTTACCATATGGTGAAAAAAGTAGTGAATCAATCATCAAATACAGTGATAAGATTTGCCAATTTTTATTAAGCAAACAAGTTGATATGATTATAGTAGCATGTAATTCCGCTTCATCTTTGGCTGGTAAATACTTATTAAATAAATATCATAAAAAATTACCTATTATTGATACTATCCATCCAAGTATCAAAGCAGTTTATCAACATTTTGACAATGAAAATAAACCAAAATATTCTATTGGTATTATTGGTACTGAGGCTACTATAAATTCTAAAGCTTATGATAATATGCTTGTAGAACATATTAAAAAGGGAAAAAGTAAATTTAAGGTCACGTTTGAATCAATTGCGTGCCCTTTGTTTGTACCTATAGTTGAAGAAGGCTGGGAGAATATTGATATAGCACATCAAATTGCCACAAAATACTTAAGTCAATTTCAAAATAATTTAGATACAGTGATATTAGGTTGTACTCATTACCCAATATTAATGAAAACGTTAAAATTTGTTTTTAATAAACTTGGACATCAAAATTTAAATTTTATTCAATCAGGTGATGCAATTTCTGATGAGTTCTTTCACATTGCTAATAATTATATTTATAGGAATGAATATGAATTAAAAATTGAAAAACACAGTTCTGTTTTTCTTAANTCAAAAGATCAATTTTACGTTACAGATACACCTTATCAATTTAATGATTTAGCTAATAAATTTTTAGGACAAGAAATTAACAATATTCAATTAATTGAATTATGATTAAAGAGTATATATCATATTTATTATCCTTAGAATCCAAAGGGATTAAGCTCGGTTTAGAAAACACAGAACAGCTATTGGAAGCATGTTCCAATCCGCACAGGAATTTTAAATCTATTCAAGTAATTGGTACAAACGGTAAGGGCTCAACCTCAGCAATGATAGCTAATATTTTAAAAGAAGCTGGATATAATGTTGGTTTATATACCTCTCCACATTTAAATAAAATCAATGAAAGGATTAGAGTTAACGGACAAGCAATATCAGATAATGAGATTATTAAATTTATTGATCACTATCAAAAAAGTATTGATAGTTTGAACACATCTTTTTTTGAAACTATTACAGCAATAGCTGTCTGGTATTTCGCTCGTAAGAAAGTTGATATTGCAATACTAGAAACAGGTTTAGGAGGTCGTTTAGATAGTGTTACAGCATGTAATGCCGATTTATTAGTTTGTACCAGTATTTCTAAAGATCATCAACATATTTTAGGAGATTCTGTAGAAGAAATAGCATATGAAAAAATTTGTGCTTTAAAAAAGGGTATGACTTGTATTTCNTGGAATCATACATCATCAATAAAAGATATTTTCAAAGAATANTCTCAAAGTATTAATGCTAAAATAAAATATGTAAAATCTAATATTGATAAGAAAAATGTCAGTCTTAATGGTNCTCATCAATTTGATAATGAAACNTTAGCTAAAGCTGCTATTAAAGAATTAGTAGATTTTAATATTAGTACTACTAATATTAAGAAAGGTTTATCTACAGTGATTTGGCCTGGAAGAATTCAAAAGATAAATGTAAACCCTAATGTATATTTTGATGTTGCTCATAATGAAGAAAGTTTTAAATCTTTATGTAATTTTTCAAATAAAATAAAAGGAAAAAAAATATTGATTTTGGCTTTACAAAAAAATAAAAATATCAAATCGGTGATTAGTGAGATTAAAAGTACTTTTGATGTAATTATAATTACACAAACAAATGTAAGAAATTTTATGCCTTCTTTAGAATTGTCAGCATTATTTGATTCAAATAAAGTAAAAGTTATAATTAATACTCAAAAAGCAATACGTAATTATAAAAAAATTAAAAAAAGTGACAATATTATCATTGCTGGTTCACACTATTTAGGAACAGAAATTAGTAAAGAATTTAAAATTTCCTTTGATAATATATAAAAAGCAGGATAAATTTGGCATATAGGAGCGAATCCCTATCAAAACAACTAATCTTATTAATAATCCAAGAAAAATATGAATATAAAAGAATTACAAAATTTAACAGTAAAACAACTTCAAGCAAAAGCGACAAAACTAGGTGTATCAGAATATATTGGCTTGAAAAAACAAGAATTAATTAAATTAATTTTAGACACACAGGTCAAAAAGGAAGAAACTATATACGCAACAGGAGTGTTAGAAGTATTGCCTGATGGATATGGGTTTTTACGTTTTTCAAACTATAGTTATCTNCCAGGTCCAGATGATATATACGTATCTCATTCTCAAATTAAACGCTTTAGATTGAAGACTGGCCATTTAATTTCTGGACAAATTAGACCTCCAAAAGATAAAGAAAAGTTTTTTGCTCTATTAAGAGTAGAATCAATAAATGGAATCCAGCCAGATAATGCACGAGGCTTAGTTGTATTTGATAATTTGACTCCTCTTTATCCAGAAGAAATTATAAAACTTGAAACGGATATTAAATCAAATTCAACAAGAATTATTGATATGCTCTCACCTATAGGTAAAGGCCAAAGAGGGTTAATCGTTGCTCAGCCTAAAACAGGAAAAACAATTTTATTGCAAAAAATTGCTAATTCAATTACTCAAAATAATCCAGAAATAAATTTAATTATTTTATTAATTGATGAAAGACCTGAAGAAGTAACTGATATGGCTAGGAGTGTAAAAGCAGAAGTAGTAGCATCTACATTTGATGAACCTCAAGAAAGGCATGTACAAGTAGCAGAAATGGTTATAGAAAAAGCAAAAAGATGTGTAGAGGCTGGAGAAGATGTAGTTATTTTATTAGATTCTATTACACGACTTGCAAGAGCTTATAATACTGTTATGCCGCATAGTGGTAAGATTTTATCTGGTGGTGTTGATTCAAATGCTTTACACAAGCCAAAACGATTTTTTGGGGCTGCAAGAAATGTTGAAGATGGTGGTTCATTAACAATTATTTCTACAGCTTTAATTGATACTGGAAGCAGAATGGATGAAGTTATTTTTGAAGAATTTAAAGGTACTGGAAATATGGAATTAGTATTAGATAGAGAATTGAGTGATAAAAGAATTTATCCTTCAATCAATATCAATAGATCGGGTACTAGAAGAGAAGAAAAGTTATTATCAAATAGAGATTTATCTAGAATATGGGTATTAAGAAAATTACTTGCTGAAATGAAAACTAAAGAAGCAATGCAATTTTTACTAGAACGATTATCAAGAACAAAAACAAACCGCGAGTTTCTTGATACCATGAGCAGCTAAAATGTTTTCTAAAAGGTTAGATCGAATTCAACCATCAGCCACTTTAGCTATGACAGCAAAAGCAGCAGATTTAAAATCCAAGGGTATTGATGTTTTAAATTTCAGTGTAGGTGAACCTGATTTTAATACTCCTNTTAATATAATAAATGCAGCTAAAAATGCCATGGATCAAGGGTACACTAAGTACACTCCCGGTGGTGGNACAAATGATTTAAAAGAAGCTGTTTGTACTAAACTAAATCGAGATAATAAATTAAATTATTCTAAANAAAATATTGTGGTTTCTTGTGGTGGAAAACATGCATTATATAATGCATGCCAAGTTTTATTTGAACATGGTGATGAGGTTATTATTTTTTCACCATATTGGGTATCTTTTCCAGACTTTATATCNGTAACTGGTGCAAAACCAGTATTCGTGAATACTATTTCAGAACAACAATATGAACCTGACTTCAATGATCTATTATCTAAAATTAATAAGAATACAAAAGGTATTATCATTAATTCGCCATCTAATCCAACAGGNGGTGTATGGAGNGATAATGCAATTAAAAAAACTCTTGATATTTCTGAGNAAAATAATTTNTGGGTTTTTTCNGATGAATGTTATGAACAGTTAGTTTATGATATGCCTTTTAAAAGTATAGCTACTTTTACAAATAANCGAGATAAAATATTGACTTTTCAAAGNTGTTCAAAAACATATGCTATGACTGGCTGGCGAATAGGTTANACTGCAGGTGAGCCAGAGGTTATAAAAGCAATGTCAAAATTACAAGGCCAAAGNACTTCGTGNCCTAATTCTATTGCTCAGCATGCAGCAAAAGAGGCTTTAATTGGNCCTCAAGNAATTATTAATGAAATGGTTGAAATTTTTAAANCNAGAAGANATATNATTGTTAATGGTTTAAAATCAATTAATNATATTGAATGNGATATNCCTANAGGTGCTTTTTATGTTTTTCCAAATATTGGCTATTTCATTGGNAAAANTTATAAAGGTGAACAAATCAATAGCGCAAATGATTTAAGTATGTTATTATTAAAAGAAAAATTTATAGTTACCGTTTCTGGAGAAAGTTTNGGGAGCCTATCAAATATNCGNTTTTCTTATGCNACATCAGAAGANATNATNAATAAAATGCTAGATCGANTATCATCTGTTTTATCATTAATAAAATAAAACTTTTCATTTAAATAAAATAATCATTAATATATGGTCCTTTTATAAATGGAGTTAAAGGCGTATATGTCAAAAGTATGTAAAATAACTGGAAAAAGACCTAGAGTTGCAAATCANGTCTCTAAGGCTAACAATAAAACNAAAAGACGACAATTNCCAAATTTACAGTCNAAGAAAATNTTTGTACCAGAATTAGGTAAGNATGTTCGTATTAAATTATCTGTTAAAGCATTAAAAACAATTGATANATATGGTTTATTACCNTACCTAAGAAAGAAAGGNTTATCTTTACAAGATATAACTTAAAATTATGAAAAAAGATTTACATCCTGAAAATTATAGATTTGTAGTATTCCAAGATAATTCATGTGATTATTCTTTCCTTACTAAATCTACTATAGAAACNTCTGAAACTATTAAATGGGAAGATGGTAAAGAATATCCTCTTTATAAACTNGAGATTTCAAACAAATCTCATCCTTTTTTTACAGGCAAACAGAATTTAGTAGANACTGCAGGCCGNATTGAGAAATTTAATCAAAAGTATAATATTAAAAANTCTTAGATTTAAACTCTCTTTTTTAACAACTTAATCATTCTTAAAATATACTATGCTATATNTAGTTTATAGAAGTATCTTGCTAACATTAATGAAATCTACAATTTTAGTGGGNGGGCAAGCCGTGATTGAAGGTGTAATGATGCGTGTGCCTGGTTCATATGCAACNGCAGTACGNCAATCTAATGGAGAAGTTNTATTAGATTATCATAAATTTAANTCTAAAGTAGTAAGTAATTATTTGTTTAGTTTACCAATTATTAGAGGTATGATTCATTTGTATGAATCTATGAGTATTGGTTATAAAACATTAGAATGGTCTGCTAAAATTTCGGAACCAGANCAAAAAACAAATAAATTTATAGATATCTTGTTATCAATTGTATCATTAATATTTTCTTTAGGTTTATTTGTTGGTTTACCTATTATTTCTGCAGATTTTTTTCAAAANTTTNTTTTAGAAAGNAATACGTTAATTTTTAATNTTATTTCTGGATTAGTGAGAATTANTATTTTTTTATCTTATTTAATTTTAATNTCATATATGAAAGATATAAAAAGGTTATTTCAGTTTCATGGTGCAGAGCANCAAACTGTATATAATTTTGAATCAGGCAAATCANTAACAATAGAAAATGCTAAAAAATTTCCNAAAGAACACCCAAGATGTGGTACTAGTTTTNTTTTTATAGTAATGCTTGTNTCTATTATTTCTTATAGTNTNATTGATTCTTTAGCAATTAGTNTTGGTATTAATTTAACNATTATAACACGGTTACTTATTCATATNCCNTGTTTACCACTTGTTGCNGGATTTTCNTATGAAGTNTTAAAGTTGTCTGCTNAATATAAAAATTATTTCTTTTTTAAGGNATTAGGTTATCCNGGCTTAATGTTGCAAAAAATTACNACACAAGCACCAAGTGAAGAACAATTAGAGGTTGCNATNGCAGCCTTAAAAAATGCATTTGGAGATNATTTAAAAAAATATGAAGGAAAAGAATTTAGTGCAGAAGCNGTTGGTTAATTATGATAGATAAATTAAAAGAAATAATAGATAAATATAATAATTTAGGAGANCAATTAAGTCAACCNGACATTATTTCTAATATGGCGTTATATAAAAAATTATCACAAGAATATAGTGGGTTGAAAGAAAAAGTAGAAATTTCTGAAATATATATNAATAAAAANAAAGAATTAGATGACGTTAATTTATTAATTGNAGANGAAACAGATNCGGAGATGAANGCNTTAGCAATTGAAGAGCAGATTGAATTAAAAAATTCAATANTAAAATTNGATGATACAATTAAAGGTTTATTAATTGANACAGATCCTGANGATCACAAAAATACTATATTAGAAATCAGATCNGGAACAGGNGGTAGTGAGGCTGCATTATTTGCNGANAANTTATTTCGNATGTACTTAAGATANTCNGAGCAAAAAAATTGGAAAGCNGAANTAATGAATNTAAGTGANAATGAAGGAGGTGGAATAAAAGAAGCAATNTTTNTATTAAAAGGAACTAATGTTTATGCAGATATGAAATATGAAAGTGGAGTNCATCGTGTACAGAGAGTACCAGAAACNGAATCTAGCGGAAGAATACATACAAGTGCAGCNACAGTAGCAGTNTTACCTGAAGTAGAGACNATTGATGTTGAAATTAATGAAATTGATATTAAAATAGATACATANAGAGCTTCTGGAGCAGGTGGACAACATGTNAACAAAACAGAATCTGCNATTAGAATTACACATTTACCTTCTGGNTTAGTAGTAACATGNCAAGATCAAAGTTCNCAACATAAAAACAAAGATCAGGCNATGAAAGTTTTAAGAGCTAGATTGTATGATGTACAAAGAGANGAACAAAATAAACAAAGGTCNGATGTAAGAAAAACNATGGTATCTACAGGTGATAGGAGTGCTAAAATTAGAACATACAATTTTCCTCAAGGAAGNGTTACTGATCATAGAATAAATTTAACCCTATACAAATTAACTGAAATTATGAANGGNGATTTNGCTGANTTAATTCAAACTTTAAAAGTAGAAGATAATAAAAATAAGCTTGCCTCTTCATAGANATTATGCCACTTATTACTGTTAATAACGCATTATATTTGGGTCAAAAAACACTTAGANCTATNACAAATAATTATAAAAATGAAGTATTATGGATTATGCAAGATGTCCTAAATAAAGATACACNATATATTTNATTAAATAAATCTNCTAATCTTGAATCTGATAAATATGATTTATTTGTTAATTTAATCAAAAGAAGAGCAAAAAAAGAACCACTACAACATATCTTAAATTCTGTTTCATTTTATGGNTATAATTTTAATGTTAAAAAAAATGTNTTTATACCTAGACCAGAAACAGAATTAATAATTGATATTNTAAAAAANAATATAAATGTNAAAGGAAATATANTAGAAATTGGNACAGGAACCGGNTGTATNCCTATTGTCATTGAATTAGAAAAAATTGGAGATATTATNCANTCNATTGATATTAATAAAGNAGCAACAGATTTAGCTNTACAAAATTCTAANAAATATAAATCTAAAAGTATTGAATTTATAAATACTGATTTTTTTCAATTCAATCCACAATGTAAATATGATTTAATTATTTCTAACCCTCCATATATACCTTTAATTGAAATTCCAAAGTTAGATTATGAAGTTACGCTGTATGANCCATTAAATGCATTAACAGACTATGATAATGGATTAANATTTTATNAANATTTTTACGATTTTGGAATTAAATATTTAAATAATNGAGGATATATGTTGTTTGAGTTTGGAGGAAAAGAACAAGTAGANTCTTTAAGAANAATTTTTNAAAACAAAATTTTTAATTGTAAGTTTTTTGATGATTTAAATAATGATCCNAGATTTATATTAATACAAAAAANATGAAAAAATACATTCAGATTATNAGNCCTCTTAATTTATTAATTACATTTNNTTGTATTTTATTAACAGCACATATANTNAATAAAATTTCATTAACATTNTTACCAATTANATTAGTTATTTTATTANTAGGANGTTTTGCAAATGTNATTAATGATATATTAGATGCAAAAATAGATAATGAAAATAATTTAGACCGACCTATAGCTANAGGATTAATTCCTAAGAAATATGCAATTTTATATTCGNGTATATTACTATTNANTGCAATTTGTATAATTTTTTATTATAATTTTGATATNCTAACTAAATTTNTGATATTATTTTTAAATTTNCCTTTAATACTTTTATATACACCTTTTTTTAAAAAAATTCCATTAGTTGGTAATTTAATTGTTTCTATTNTACTCAGTATGGTTTTTATAGTGACTTGTACATATTTGAAAAGTAGTATATTTTTAATATTACCAATTGTAATTCTTGCATTTTTAATGATGATCATTAGAGAAATTGTTAAAGATATTGCTGATATTGAAGGAGATAAAAAATTTGGGGTTAATACTTTACCTGTAAAATATGGAATTGAGAAATCATTTAATGTGATAGTATTCTTTTCTTTTCTTTTAATTATAATTTCATGTTCTTTTATTATANTNTATAATTTAGCTTATTTTATATCTTTNCTATTATTAGTTATATTACCTCTTATTTATTATTTATATCAATTTAATAAAAATAAAACTGCAATTTATTGCATATATCTAGCTAAAGTTTTAAAATTAATTACTATCTTTGGAGTGATAGTGATTTATTTGGCAAGTATTTAATTTTATGACATCATTTATACATTTACATAACCACTCAGATTTTTCTTTACTTGAATCTTCTCAATCTATTCAATCAATAGTAGATAAAGCAAAAAGTTTATCTATGAAATCAATTGCTTTAACAGAAAAAGGGAATTTGTTTTCAATGATTGATTTTTATAAATATGCAAACAAAAGTGGTATTAAACCAATTCTTGGTTGTGAGATTGAAATAAAACATCATATACGACCTTCATTTAGTTTAGTATTATTAGCTAAAAATAAACAAGGCTATTTAAATTTAATGAAATTAGTATCTCTAAGTCATATAAATACAAACCATCATCCTATGATAGAACAAGAAGTATTAGAACGATATAAAGAAGGNCTAATTGTTTTATCTGCTGGNTTGAATGGTGAAATTACTCATTTTGCGTCACTTGGCAATTATCAAAGTGCACATGATACTGCACAAAAATATAAAAATACATTTGGAGAAGATTTTTATATTGAAATACAAAACCATGGGCTTGAGGCAGAAATCAATTCTCATAAAGTTTTGTCTCAATTATCAAATGATTTATCTATTCCAATGGTTGCAACTAATAATACATATTATACAAATAAAGAAGATGCTGAATCATGCGATATTATTAGATGTATTGGATCAGGACATAATATACAAGACCCTAATAGGCCAATATCTGAATCAAATGAGTATTATATTAAATCTGAAGATAAAATGCGGATTTTATTTAAAGATTATTCAGAAGCTATTGAAAATTCATACAAAATTGCTGAAAAATGTAATGTTGAAATAAATATGGATGAATTATTTTTACCTCCTTTTGATATACCTAAAAAATCAAATGCAACTAATGCTGATGAATATTTATATGAGTTATGTGATAATGCTATATTAAANAAATATGATAAAAAAGATAGTNTAATCACTGAACGTTTACAATATGAATTAGATATTATTTCTAAAATGGGATTTGCTAGTTATTTTTTAATTACACAAGATTTTGTGAAATATGCTAGAGATCATGATATTCCAGTAGGTCCAGGCAGGGGATCTGCCGTAGGCTCTTTAGTTTCATATCTTACAGGAATTACCAATCTTGACCCTTTAAGATATAATTTAATTTTTGAACGATTTTTAAATCCTGACCGTATTTCTATGCCAGATATTGATATTGATTTTTGTATTGAAGGACGTGAAAAGGTAATTAATTATATTAAAAAAAGGTATGGAGAAAAATCAGTTGCTCAAATAATTACATTTGGGAGCATGAAAGCTAAGTCAGTAATAAGGGATGTAGGTAGAGTATTAGGAATGAGCTATGGTGAAGTTGATAAAATTGCAAAAATGATTCCAGATGAGCTTAAAATGACCATAGATAAAGCTCAGAATATTAATAAAGATTTAGCAAAATTAATTAAACAAGANAGTTCATGTAAAACACTTATCAATCATTCAAAAAAATTAGAAGGTTTACATAGNCATGCCTCNACTCATGCNGCTGGTATTGTAATAGCGCCTGGGCCACTAATGCAATATGTACCATTATTTAAAAACCCATCTACTAATGATATTACTACACAAATAGAAATGAATTCATTAGAAGAAATGGGTTTATTAAAAATGGATTTTTTAGGATTAAGAAATTTAACTGTTATCNATAAATCAATAAAAATGATCTCAAATAATTATGGAAATACAATTGATATTGATAGTATTGATTTATTTGATAAGGAAGTCTATAAACTTTTTTCTAATGGTAATACAATTGGAATATTTCAATTTGAATCAAGAGGNATGAGAGATTATTTAAAAAAATTAAATCCATCTTCAATTGAAGATTTAATAGCAATGAATTCTTTNTATAGGCCAGGACCTATGGCAAATATTCCAGAATTTATNGAACGAAAAAATAATAATAAAACTATTGAGTATTTACATCCAGATTTAGAATCAATTTTAAAAGAAACATATGGTATCATTGTGTATCAAGAGCAAGTTATGCAAATAGGTTCNAAAATAGGAGGCTTTACTTTAGCCCAATCAGATGAGATGAGAAAAGCAATGGGTAAAAAGAAAAAAAATCTCATGTCAACTTTCAAAATTGATTTTATAAAAGGAGCTGAAAAAAAAGGTTTGTCTCAAGNTTTAGCAATTGAAATTTTTGATTTACTTGCAAAATTTGCAGAGTATGGATTTAATAAGAGTCATTCAGCAGCTTATTCAGTTATTGCCTATCAAACTGCCTGGCTTAAAACACATTATCCAGCAGAGTTTATGGCTTCAAACTTATCTTCTGATTTATTAAATACTGATAGTATTATTAAACTATTAAGAAACACTAAATCACTGGATATTAATATTATATCTCCAAACGTTAACACATCAAATACCGAATTTATAGCTAAAGATAAAACAAGTATATCTTATGGATTAGCNGGAATTAAAAATGTAGGATACAAATCTATAGAACAACTNGTTGAATACCGTTGTAAGAATGGTAATTTTAAAACAATTTTTGATTTATGTAAGGTTGGNTCACAAGCAATGAATAAAAAAGTGCTGGAAAGTTTAATAAAAGCAGGCGCATGTGATGAATTAGAGGGATCAAGATCTCAACAATATAGCTTAATAGCTAATGCTTTAAAATTTGGTCAGAAATATAATGAAGAAATTAATTCTGCTCAATCAAGTTTATTTTCAAGTGAAGTACAAAATACAACTTATACTAAATCGCCTTTACCTAAAATAGATGAATGGAATGAAACTGATAAATTAAATTATGAAAAAGATGTACTAGGTTTTTATTTATCAGGTAATCCACTTGAAAAATATATTGAAGATTTGAATACTTTTACTAATTATGGTCTTCAAGATGATAAAACCTTAAATCAATCATATTATAAAGTGGGAGGAAGAATTTTTGAAACTAGAGTTTTATATGATAAAAAAAATAATCCCTGGTGCATATCTAGATTAGAATGTTATAATGGTAAAATAATTGATTTATTTACATTTAGTGATGTATTTATAAAATATAAAGATTTTTTTGTTAATGATAATATAGTTTATATTGAAGCAGAACCATCNAGACAAAATAATGATGATTCTTCAAAGGTTATAACCAAAAAAGTACATTATTTANCTGACATAAGATCTAAGTTTTCAAAAAATGTAAATATTAAAATTGACTTTAGCATTAATGACAATAATATAATTAACGATTTGTATAATATAGCCACTCAATTTCCTGGAAAATGTAATTTAATTTTACATATAATTAATAGTAAAGGAGTTGTACAAAAAATTAATTCAAATAATGTATTAATNTCGAGTAATATAAAATGTATTGAAATGTTAAGTGATGTAATAGGTTTAAAAAATGTTTGGATATCTTAATGAAATTTGTAGTACAGCGAGTTTCAAAAGCTCAAATAATTATAGATAAAAAAAAATATTCTTCAATTAAAAAAGGACTATTAGTTTTAATTGGAATTGAAAAAAATGATAAGGAAGAAATGTTAGATTATTATGCAAAAAAAATTATTAATATGAGAATATTTAATGATTCAAATTATAAAATGAATAATTCAATATTAGATATTAAAGGTGAAATACTAGTTGTCAGCCAATTTACATTATTAGCAAATACTAAAAAAGGTAATAGACCTAGTTATGTGAATGCAGAAAAACCAGATCTTTCAAAGTATTTATATAGGTTATTTTGTGAAAAATTAAAAAACTATGAGATTAATATAAAAAAAGGTAGATTTGGAGCCAATATGGAATTGGACTTTATTAACGATGGTCCTGTAACAATTTTATTAGGTAATGAATGATGAAAAAAAGAATTAGAATAGTAATGGCAAAACCAGGTTTAGATGGTCATGATAGAGGAATTAAAATCCTTGCAAAAGCATTTCGTGATTCTGGTATGGAAGTTATTTATTTAGGTTTAAGACAAAGTCCAGCAATGATTGTTAATGCTGCAATTCAAGAAGATGCAGATGTGATTGCTTTATCAGTATTGAGTGGTGCTCACATGACAATTTTTACTAAAGTATTAGAGTTACTTAAAGAAGAAAATATAAATGATATCCTTGTTACTGGAGGTGGTATTATTCCTGAGGAAGATATCCAAAAATTAGAAAATATAGGAGTAGGCAAACTTTTTACTCCAGGCACTTCAATAGATGAATCTAAACAATACATTGAAAATTGGGTTGCTAAAAATCGTTAGTAATGTCAGGTGATTTAAATTATACTAAAGAACAATTAGAGCATAAATTTGCTGAAGATTTTTCAAACCCAACCTTTCCAGAATTAGCAGAAATCTATTTTTCAGAACATGATTTTGCTAGAGCAAGGCAGGTATGTGAAATTGGATTAAAGCATTTATCTAAGAATTTAGAAGCTCAGTATATTTTAGCTAAGATTGAATTGATAGAAGGACATTCTATAAAAGCCGAACGTATTTTAAAAAACATATATCATGTAGATGCAAATTTAATTAAAGCTACTAAATTATTAATTGAAGTCCGTGATTTTTTAAATCGTAGTAAAACTGAAACCAAAAAAATTATTGATTATTTATTATCTCAAACTCCTGATGATATATTCGCGCATCAATGGATTACTAATAATTATGATGATTTAAATAGTAATTCTGATTCAAAAATTGAAACTTTTAGAGTTAATCAAAATATTATTTCAGTTACTTTTTATGAAGTATTAAAACATCAAAAATATTATCAACAAGCCGTTACAGTATTAAATGATTTAAAAGATACGCAAAAAATAGAATTAAAATATTATAAAAAAGAAATTAATACTATTAACAAACTTATTAAAAAATGAATAATATATTTACTACTCGTTTAGATAAAATTTATAAATCGCTAGCTAAAAATAGTTATGATGGTTTATACATAACAAATCTTACTAACATACGTTATCTTACAGGGTTTACAGGATCAGCAGGGTTGCTTATAATATTAAAAAATACATCATATTTTTTAACAGATGGAAGATATATACAGCAATCAAAAGAACAAATTAAAGATTCTAAAATTATAATAATTAAATCTAGTTACTTTNANTCTATCAGTGATAATAAAATATTAAATGATNAAAATTTAAANATAGCTTTTGAATCAAATCATATGTCTTTTTCNTACTATTCAGAATTATCAAAAATATTTTCTAAAATTAANTGGGTTTCTACAGATTCAATAGTTGAAAATATTGCGGCTATAAAAGATGATTCAGAAATTGAATCATTACAAACAGCAATTGAAATAACAGATTATGTTTTTACTAAAATAATTCCTGAGATTAAAGTGGGTGTAACTGAAAAATATATTGCCACACGTATTTCTTATCTTTTCAAAATGAATGGAGCAGAAGGTGATAGCTATGAATCTATCATTGCTGGAGGCCCTAGATCTGCATTACCTCATGCTAGGCCTTCTGATAGAGAATTTATAAATGGTGATTTTATTGTTATGGATTTTGGTGCATTATATAATGGTTATCATGCTGATATGACTAGAACTTTAGTAGTTGGGACACCAACTTCTAGGCATAAAGAAATATATGAAATAGTTTTAGAGTCTCATTTAAATGGTATTAATACAGCGAAAGCTGGTATTCCATGTTGTGATGTTGATTTAGCATGTCGTAGCATTATAGAAAATAAAAGTTATGGTGAATACTTTACTCATTCTACTGGCCACGGTATCGGTTTAGAAGTACATACCCTTCCAAGAATACATAAAACTAATCAAGAGCTTTTAAAATCAAATCATGTAATAACTATTGAGCCAGGAATTTACATTCCAGATTGGGGNGGTGTCCGTATAGAAGATGATTGCCTTATTGAAGTAAATGGATGCAAACCTTTAAACAAATCTTCAAAAGAATTAATTATTGTTTAATGAGATATCAATATAAAAGTCAGGGGTTTAAAAATGATTTTTATGGAGTTAACAATAAGTATAATATTAGCCCCGTCTCTTTATTAATTATAATAAATATTTTAGTTTATTTATTTACCAATAATCAATGGTCTATACATCAACATTTTGGTATATCTAGCACCAATTTTAAAATTTGGCAACCGTTTACATATATGTTTTTACATGGAGGTATAGCTCATTTATTTTTTAATATGTTTCTATTATGGATGTTCGGTTCACGCTTAGAAAAAATTTGGGGCCCAATTAAATTTACAAGTTATTATTTGATAACAGGTATTGGAGCAGGGATATTAATTTATATTTTTAGTGATGCTGTGACAATTGGTGCAAGTGGCGCAATTATGGCTATTTTATTTGCTTATGGATATATTTTTCCTAATCAAATGTTATTTTTATGGTTTGTACCAATGAAAGCAAAATATGCTATTCTAATATTAATATTTATTGAGATATCTCAGGAATTAGCAAGAAATCCAGTTGACAATATTAGCCATATAGGACATTTAGGAGGCATGCTAATTGGATTTATATATTTAAAATTTGGGCATTATTTTTTGAAGAAAATGCCATTTATAAAAGTTCGAAACATTTCAAAAAAACAGCCCAAATCAAATGACGATACAGTTGATTCTATTTTAGATAAGCTAAAATCAGAAGGATGGGAAGGTTTGTCAGAAAAAGAAAAATCTATATTATTTAAAGAGAGTAAAAAGCGAAATCAAGATCAACATATCAACTAGTCACATTAAATTTAAATAACATAATATCGCCATCTTTTACGATATATTCTTTTCCCTCTTGTTTAATTAACCCTGCCTCTTTAACTGCTAACTCATTGTTATATTTAATTAAATCTGAATAATGATAAACTTCAGCTTTGATAAAACCTTTTTGAAAATCAGTATGTATTTTGCCTGCTGCATCATATGCATTATCATTAAGTCGAATTGTCCAAGCTCTTATTTCTTCAGGCCCGGCAGTAAAAAAAGTATGTAATGACAACATTTTATATGCTTTTCTAATTAATGAGTTTAGAACTGGTTCTTCAACTCCAAATTCTTTTAAATATTCTTTCTGTTCATTTTCATCTAAATTAGAAATTTCTTGTTCGAGTGAACTGCAGATATTTATATATTTTTCATTACGTGCATTAAAATATTTTTGAAGTTTTAGTAATTCTGTAGAGCTATCAGGGTCAGATATATCTTCTTCACTTACATTAATTACAAATAGAATTGGTTTATCAGTTAAAAGATTTAACTCTTGCATTAGTTCATGCTCAATATCCAATTGGTTAAGATTATTACCTTCATTTAAATGGTTTAATAAAGTTTCTAATAACTTATTTTCGTTTAATTTTCTTCCTGATTTAACATCTCGTTTAATTTTTTCTAACCTTTTCGCAACTGTTTCTATATCTTTAAGGATTAATTCTGTTTCTATAATTTCAATATCTCTTTGTGGATTAATAGAACCTTCGACATGAGTAACATTTTCATTTTCATAGCATCTAACTACATGTATAATTGCATCGACATTTCTTATATTTGAAAGAAATTTATTACCCAATCCTTCACCTTTACTTGCACCTTTTACTAAGCCTGCGATATCTACAAATTCAATTGCAGTTTTAATAATTTTTTTTGAATGAATCATTTGATCTATTTGGTTTAATCTTTGATCAGGCACTTCAACAATTCCAATATTAGGATCTATTGTACAAAACGGATAATTTTCTGCTTCAATACCAGATTTCGTAAGCGCATTAAACAAAGTTGACTTGCCTACATTGGGTAATCCTACTATTCCTATACGTAATGACATCCTATAAATTACAACATTAGATTATTAATTGTAATTATTTTGGAATTACTATTTAAATATTTTAATTTTACTTGAATTCTTTAAGGAATAATGAAATGAAAAATTGGGCATTAATTTTGGGAGCATCTAGTGGAATTGGTGCAGCGTGTGCAAAAAAATTAGCAGAATCAGGTATGAACATATACGGAATTTATTTACGTAAGCCACAATCTGTGATTGATGAATTAGAAGATTATATTAAATCTCAAAATGTAGAAGTTAAATTTCATAAAATGAATGCAATGAATGAGGAAAAAAGAAATGATGTTATAAACAATTTAAAAGAATTAGGAAAAGTACAAACGTTTATTCATTCAATAGCTTTTGGAACACTTAAGCCTATGCTTTCAAAAAGTAATGAACCAACATTAGATTCAAAAAATATTGATATGACAATTAATGTAATGGGTAGTTCTTTAGTATATTGGTCACAAGATTTATATAATGCTAATCTATTACAAAAAGGATCACAAATTTTTTCTATGACAAGCTCAGGAGGGCATAGACAATGGCCTTCTTACGGTGCAGTATCTATGGCTAAGGCAGCATTAGAATCAGCATCTAGACAATTAGCTATTGAACTTGCTAGTGAAGGTGTTGCTGTTAATGCAATTCAAGCAGGCGTTACTGATACTCCTGCATTACGTAAAATTCCAGGGAATGAACAGATGATTGAATATGCAAACAAACATAATCCATCGGGTAGATTAACAACTCCTAAAGATATTGCAGACTATGTATCTTTATTATCAAAAAGTTCTAATTCATGGATGACAGGAAATGTGATTAGAATTGATGGTGGAGAAGATATCATTGGTTAAATTTTAATTATAAAAAGGATTAGTTATGTCAAAAAAATCAGGCCATTTATATCATCCGATTAATAATTACCCTGAACCTATATTTATTGGCTTTTCTTGGCCAAATTTATTTTTTGGGTTTTTTTGGTTTTTATACAAAAGTATGTGGGCCTGGGCAATTATTTGTTTTTGGTTAGCAATTTTGACATTTGGAATTTCTAATTTAATTTTACCTTTTTTTGCTAATCAATTACATCAAAAGCACTTACTTAAATCCGGATATTTGGGTACACCTAATGACACAAATATATAACCTCAAAGATAATATAATATTTCAAATTGTAGTTTGCATTATTATTGGCATTATTTTAATTTGGTTTCAAATTTCAAATTTTAATCACATAGTTTTAAACTATTTTTTTGAATATAAAATAAATACAATAAATATAATCTAATTATTTAATATGAAATATTGTAATCAATGCAGCGCTGAAAATACGTTTAGTTATATTGATGGAAACAATCGATTTCACTGCACTATCTGTAATACTATACACTACCAAAACCCTAAACCAACTGCCACTTTAATTATTATGAATCAAAATAAATTACTTTTAGGAAAAAGAGATAGAAATCCTGCCAAAGGTCAGTGGGGTTTAATTGGTGGATTCATGGAGCTAAATGAAAATTTAGAACAAGCTGCATTAAGAGAATTATATGAAGAAACTCAACTTAGGGGAGCGGTTAAATCTATTATTGGAACTACATCTCATTTTAATACTATATTTGGTGATGTTTTACTTATAGGTTTAATCATTGAAATATATGATTGGTCAACTCTTAAAGCAGGAGATGATATTTCAGAGGCATCTTTTTTTGATATTGACAAACTACCTGATTTAGCATTTGAATCGCATCAAGAATTAATAAATATTTTTAAAAAAAATTATACAAGAAGGAATTAATATGATACCTACAAAAATTAATTTTCAAAATAAATATAGTAAATTTTCAAAACATTGGTCTCCGAGAGTGATTGCTGAAATGAATGATTATCAATTTAAATTAGCAAAAATAAAAGGTGAATTTATATGGCATAATCATAAAGATACTGATGAAACATTTATAGTAGTTGAAGGTTCTATGATTTTAAAATTTAGAGATGGAGAAGTTCATTTATCAAAAGGTGAGATGTGTGTAGTACCTAAAGGTGTTGATCATAAACCTATTGCAAAAAGTGAATGTAAAATTTTAGTTATTGAGCCGAGCGGCGTCGTTAATACAGGTGATACTGTTGGAGATTTAACTATAAATGAAGAAATGTGGATTTAAATATCAAGTATAGAAAGAGTAAATAATTTGCCATTTTATAAAATACCTAAATCTGATTACGATTTATTATTAGAATGTAAAGTAGAGACATTTAGATCAAGTGGTAAAGGAGGTCAACATGCAAATAAGACTGAATCTGCCGTACGCTTGACTCATGTAACATCAGGAATAAAAGTTATATGTCAGAATGAACGAAGTCAGTATCAAAATAAAATGAACTGTATTAAAGAAATGCGAAAGAGATTAAAACAAAAAAATTATACACCACCTAAAAGAATTAAAACAAAACCTACTAGAGGGTCTATTGAAAGACGTATATCTACTAAAAAAAATCACTCTGAAAAGAAAAAAAATAGAAAGAAACCTAACATTAATAATTATGAATAAACTAAATTCATATTATATAAAAATTTAATTATTAATCAATGCTGCAGGTATCAATACCAAAAAGTCTGTACGTATAACAAGTTCCTACCAAGGAATTAAAAAGTAAAATTCCACCTATAACACATAATATTATTGAATATGTAGAAGTTCCAAGAATGTATGGAACTGGTAATAGAAATAGTGATATTATGAACCTTAGAATTCTCTCTGATTTATTTTGATTTTTTATAAATAAGTTCATTTAAAACTCCTTTTTTGTAATTTTAAAAATAATAATTATTAATTTAAAGTTTTGATTTTAGTATAAGGCATAAGGGTAAATATTTTCCATTCATTATCTATTAATCTCATATGATATTGTGCTGATCCTGAATCATAAACTGTATCATCATCCTTATACCTTGAAAAGTTAGCATTAACAATCGCAATGCTATCATCTATTAATTGAATATCTATTTTATCCCATTTACTATAAGAATAATAGTCTGGTAAATCACCTCTTATTTTTTTATAAATTAATTTTAATTTAAACTTACAAGATGCTCCAATTGTTTTATCTTGAAGATTAAAAGATGCTGGATAATCAAAATAATTAACGATATCTGAATAATCAGCTTTCCCAAAAGCCTCGTTATAATTTTCTAATACATCAACAATATCTTGTCTTTCAGTAGCTATAGCCAATGAATAAAATATTAATATATATAAAATGGTCTTCAATATTTCATGTTTCTTAATAGTTAGCTAGCTCATTATCGATTCAATTTCAGAAATTGATTTAGGTATAAAAGAACTTAAATTTTCTGAATCTAACTCATTAATAAATATATTATCTTCAATTCTAATACCACCAAAGTTTAAATATGTTTCAAATTTTTCATAATTAATTAAATGTGCGTGTCTCTTTTCATTTACCCATTGATTATATAGTTCTGGAATGAAATAAATACCAGGTTCTACAGTTATACAAAAACCAGGTTCTAAATTTTTACCTAATCTTAAAAATGAAATACCAAATTCTGCCTCTCTTTTAATTGCATCACTATAACCAACCATATCTTCACCAAGAGATTCCATGTCGTGAACATCAAGCCCTAACATATGTCCAAGCCCATGAGGATAAAATAATCCATAGACACCTTTTTCTAATGCCTCATCATATGAACCTTTAAGCAACCCTAATTCATTTAATCTTTTAATTCCAATTAGTGCAGATAATTTGTGCATCTCTAAAAAACTAACTCCCGGTTTCAAGTGTTTTAAAACAGTTTCTTGCATTTCCTGTACAATCAAATAAATTTCTTTTTGTTGAGTTGTAAATTTCCCATTAGCAGGGAATGTTCGAGTAATATCACTTGCATAATGTAAAAGAGAATTTGCACCAGAATCATTTAGCAGCAAGTCTCCATCTTTAATTTGATTATTGTAAATTGAATTATGAAGAATCTGACCATTTTTTGTAAAAATAATTGGGTAAGCTAAGTTAACTGAATTACTTTTTATAATTTCTTCCATTTCTGCTACAATTTCATATTCATACTTACCAGGAGATGTAGAAGTCATTGATTTTTGATGAATTAAATTTGTTATTTTTAATGCAGATTTTATTTCAGCAATTTCTTCACTCGATTTAACCGACCTTTGTTTTATAATTGCATTAATTAAGGATACTGATGATTTTTTTTCAACATCATTTAAAGAAATATCCAGCAGTTCATTTATTTGTAATTTATTATCTGCTCTAAATATTGGTGGAAACATCACATTCTTTTTTTTATGTAAATCTTTTGATAGATCAGATAAAGGTTTTATTTCATCAGCACCACAATGATCACCCCAAGATTTAACAGATTTTGTTTTACCTATCCATATAATATCATGGACTGTTTTTTCATTCATATAAAAAATAGTTTTATTTTTTTCTACATCAATTAGACATGCGCAACTTGGCATATTTACTCCAATGTAGTATAAAAAATTAGTATCCTGTATAAAAGGATAGACATTGTGAGAAAAATTCATAGGCGAATTATGGTGGCCTAAAAATAAAATAAATCCTGTTCCAAGATTATTACATAATTCTTTTCTTCTATTAATATAAACAGGTGCTTCAAACATAATATTAATTTACTATTATTTTTTGATTAAAAAATGGGAAAGCTCTTGATATTGCATAACACTTAATTGTTCTGCTCTACTATCTTTTACTTCATTAAGTTTTGTTTCTTCAATTATATTTTTTAGGTTATGAGTCAGCTTTTTTCTTCTATGTCTAAAAGCTTTTTCAACTACTAATTTTAAATTCTCATAATTTAAATTAGTATTTTTTTTAGGTGTTATTGATAATAATGATGATTTTATTTCTGGGACTGGCCTAAATACAGTATTAGGTATATGAAACTTTAATTCTACATCAAAAAATGATTGCATCATAATACTTGTTCTACCATATTTTTTATTATTTTCAGATGAAACAATACGTTCTGCTACTTCTTTTTGTAACATAACAACAAGCTGTTTCCAATATGTTTCATTCATGAATTTAAATAAAATAGGAGTTGATATATTATAAGGAAGATTGCCAATTACAACATATTCATTGGGTATTGATTTACAATCAAAATCTAAAATACTTTCATTGACAATTTTTACATTTGGTAGTTTTAATTCTGTTAAATAATTACTTAACATAGGGTCAATTTCTACACCTATCACATGGTTTCCAAATTTAGATAATTCGTTAGTAAGAGCTCCTTTACCTGGTCCAATCTCTAAAATATAGTTATTTAACTTAGGGTTTAAAACGGATATAATTTTTTTAATTATATTTGGGTCTATTAAAAAATTTTGTCCCCATTTTTTACGTGCAGGAATTTTCAATTTTTTAATTTATTAAATAATAAATTTGCATTATTAGTAGTAATTTTTATTACCTCATCAATAGATATTTTTTTTATTTCAGAAATTTTCTCAGCAATTTTTACGACATACGCAGGTTGATTTGTTTTGCCTCTGTATGGTACTGGCGATAAATATGGCGAATCTGTTTCAATCATAATATGTTTAAGATCTATATCTTTTATTACTTGAGACAATTCATTAACAAATGTAATCATCCCAGTGAAAGAAATATAAAAGCCTAAGTCAATTATTTTTTTTGCAAAAGTTGTATTACTAGCAAAACAATGAATTACTCCACATCTATTATTACTTTTTAAAATAGTTTCATATAAATCATCATCTGCTTCTCTACAATGTACAACGCTTGGTAAGTTTAATTTTTTAGCTAAAGTTAATTGATGAAAAAATATTTTTTTTTGAACTTCTGGGTCTGAATTTTTATAAAAGTAATCTAGACCTATCTCACCAATTGCAACAACCTTTTTATTTTTAGCATATCTTTCTAGTGTATTTAAATATGTGTTCGGGGCGTTTTTTGCTTCATGTGGGTGGATTCCAACAGTTGCATAAATATTATTATATGACTCAGAAATTTTTATACTTTTTTCCGAAGTCTTTAAATTATCCCCAATACAAATCATTTTACTAATCTTAGCTTGATTAGCATTGGAGACTATCTCATCCAAATTATCATATAATTTTTCATCATATAGATGACAATGTGTATCAATCATTTTCAATCCTTGGAAATAATACTCCTGGACTTTTAATTGTAGTATTTGGTTTTAGTAAGCCAAACTCTAAATTATGACTAACTTTTTGTGATAAATGCTCTAACGTAATTTTTGCTTTATTTGGCATATAAGGAAATAATAATTCTGAGCTGATGCGTAATAATTCTGCGGATACATATAAACATGTTGCCGCTGCACTTGTAGGCGATTTATCATCTTTTACTAATTTCCACGGTTGTTTTATTTCAAGATATTTATTTATTTCACGTATTAATGAAAAAGTTATTTCTAATGAGTCATGTATTTTTAATTCTTTCATATATTGATCAACTTTTACTATAACTGATTTACAAAATGCAATAATATTAAGTTCATCATTTCCATATTTACCAGGTTTAGGACAAAGACCACCAAAATTTTTTTCTATTAATATGGTAATTCTATTGATTACATTTCCATAATCATTTGCTAAGTCTGAATTATATCTTTTTATAAATGTTTCTTTAGAGAACGATGAATCTTGACCTAAAACCATATTTCTCATTAAATAATACCTTAAACTATCAACACCAAATTCATCAGCTATTTCTAATGGCTTAACTACATTACCTATAGATTTTGACATTTTGCTATCATCAGTTAACCACCAACCATGCGCTAACAGAGTTTTGGGCAAGGATATATTTAATGCCATTAACATTGTTGGCCAATAAACAGCATGGGTAGTAAGAATATCTTTTCCAATTAAATGGTAATTAGCAGGCCACCAAAAATCAAATTTATTATCTTCTCTCCAACCAATCGATGATATATAATTTAATAGAGCATCAAACCAAACATAGGTAACATAGTTTTTATCAAAAGGAATTTCAATTCCCCATTCTAGCCTTGATTTTGGCCTTGAAATACATAAGTCATTTAATGGTTTTTTAAGAAAACCTAATATTTCATTTTTTCGAGATATTGGTTTTATAAAATTTGGATTATTATTGATATGGTCAATTAATTGCTGTTGATATTTAGACATTTTAAAAAAATAATTTTTTTCTTTAATTTTTTTAATTTCTCTAAAATCTCCTTCATCTGCTTCTTTTTGAGTTATAAATCTTTCCTCAGAAACTGAATATAAACCTTCATATTCATCTAAATATATTTCTTTTTTATCAAATAATGTTTGTAGTGCATATTGAACTTTTTTGATATGTTGTCTATCAGTAGTACGTATAAAATAATCATATTCAATATTTAAATTTTTCCAAACTTTTTTAAAAGCCTTTACATGCTTATCTACATGATTTTGAGGNAAAGTTTTATTTTTTTGTGCTGCTTGCTGNACTTTAAGTCCGTGCTCATCTGTTCCTGTTAAAAAGAAAGTATTATAACCATTAGCTTTNTAATATCTATTAATGACATCNGCAAGTATTGTTGTATATGCNTGGCCAATATGAGGTTCNTCATTAACATAATATATTGGTGTTGTTATGTAGAATTTTTTCATAATTAATTTTTAAATAGTATTTTTTTCATTTTTATTAACATAGAAGCTAACCCAATTGAAGGATTTAAATTTTTAGACAAATTTTGATAAGTGCTTTCAATTATTGTTATACAAGCACTATAGTCTANATTTCTTGTTTTTTTTATNTTNTCTAAAATTAAGCAATCATAATTATTATTTTTTATCTTTTCTAAATCATTTAAAACAAATATAATTATTTCAATAAATATCTTAAAACTATGTTTATCTTTCTTAAATAACTGTTCCAATTGTTTATGAGCATTTTGCCAGTNATTATTTTTCATGAGTNTTCCAANAATATTTTTAGCATCATTTATTAACTTCTGNATATCAATATCTGACTTGATAATATTATTTATTTCTTTCATTGAACTATTTGTAAGATTTATTAATAGATCAATNTTATGTTTTACAATAGAATCTTTATAATAATCTTGAATTTTTTCTTTAGTAANCTTAGAAAAATAAAAATCACAGCTTCTTGATANTATNGTATCTAATAGTTTATCCTTATTTGTTGAAATCAATATAAAAAATGTATTCTTTGGAGGTTCTTCTAATATTTTTAATAAAGCATTNCCAGGCTCGTTTCTAGGNTGACAGAGTTTATCAGCTTCAAATATTATATGTACAACTGAACCACTACCAATACTTAGATGAGAATTTTTTTTAATATCACGAATTGAATTAATTAATATACTAGAAGCTTTATCAAAACTTACTTTTTGATATGGATATTTCATTTTTTGTTGTTTCATTTCTATTAAAAAACTCAATGATTTTTCAGATAAGCAATCTAATCCATTTGATTTTTTATTTATTGTTTTTTCGCGAGGCATGGGAATAATCAAATTNATATTTGGATGCTGAAATTTTTTAATTTTAGCNTAACTNTTATNATGACTATTATTTAANANTGCAGCTAANTCTATTGCATGAGCCTCTTTACCAGNCCCTTCAGGNCCATGAAATAATAANGCNTGNGGCAGTTTTTTTTGCGCCACCATTTTTTCCAATTCANTCCAAACNTTTTGATTTATAATNAGATTATCATATATCATTTTTTTATTAACCATTTTTCAGGGTTNATAGGTGTATTGTTTTCCCANAACTGAAANGAAAGAATATTTTTCTTNTTAATTGCACCAATTTTTTGTCCTGATTTTACTTTANTGCCTTTCATNACTGAAACCTCTATATTACCATTATAAACNGAAAAATAATTATTATCATGTCTAATAATTATTACTACACCCACTATTGGATTTACAAAATTNATACTTTCAATNATNCCTTCATGAATTGCNTATATNGGNTCTAATTCANTATTTATTTTTAACTTACTATATTTCTTCCATANTTTTGTNGTTTGTGGNCCNAANACACCAAATCCNCGATCTCCATTTTTNAGATTCATCGACATAGATTGAAATTTTTTGACTAAACTTCTATTAGGATTATTAGGATTAATTTTTTTTGCTAAATAAATNATTTNTTCATCTTTANTNAAAATAGGTTGTATTTCAATTAANTCATAATCTATTGTTACCTTAGTATCAANATTTGTATGTTTACCAAATTTTGTTANAACANTACCNTTCATAGGCCATTGNAAATTTCCNTTNACTTTTTTAATTGGCTGCCCTTCNAATATTTGAGTNTTTTGATTTAATTTTANAATTTCNTTTTTAATTATTTTACGTGANTCTTTTTTNAATGAAATTTGAGATTTTATTTTTTCTTGCTCNAATAANGATTCAGAAGTTTTATTNCTAATTANATTTAATTCTTCTTCTAATGAAATAATTTGAGATTTTGATTTAGTGAATTCTATACCAATTTTTTCATATTCTAAGAATAATTTATTAATNAANTCTTCTTTTTCTTTCATTAGTAAATCTAGTTTTGTTAAATAGTTATTAAAATTATTTAGCTGTTCTGTATANTCAATTAGTTTTGAATTTTGTNTTNATTCCTGTTNAATTAATTTTATTTTATTAATNCTNTCTTTATTAAATTCTAAATTNAATTTATCATATTTAAGNATTAAATTTTCAAAACTATTTTTTTGATTATGAATNAATAAATTATAGATGGTAGANTTAATAATAAATGCATNCCATGTATCAGATTCTAATATNAATTCAATTTCACTTGGAGCATCTACAGACAAAGTCTCTTTAATTAATATTTTNGTTAAATATTTTACCTTNTCTAATTCNTTGAGTGTTTTATCTAGAGATTGATTAACTTTAGTAATNCTATCATTTAATACTTTNATTTTATAATCAATAANTTTTTTTTCCTGATTGATACCATTTAATATTGAAGTAACAGNTTTTTTATTATCTAAAACTATAATTAAGCTTGTATTTAAGCTATCAAGTATAAAATTTGCTTTTTTAATTGTTAGCTCTTTTGTTTCTTTTTCATACCTACTATTTGATAAGTTAACTCTTTCTATTTTTAACGTGTTTTCAATTTCCCTTATTTTTTGTTTTGAAGATTGTAAACTTTCAATTTCATTTGTCAGCTTTTTTTCTAATGAATTAATCTCAGAGTCAATATTATTCAAAGATTTTTGTTTTTTATCAATACGATCATTGGTAAAGTCCTGAGTATACAATACACCTAATACTATTATTAGAAATAAGTTTTTAATTTTGATAATATTTTTGATATATAACTCTGTTTGATTCATCATATATAGATAAGTAATCTATTATTTTTTGAAATTCTAATCTTTTTGAAATCTGAACAATATCTAAATTATAAGCATTTAAAAATTGAGATAGGGGTTTTCCGTAACCATAATATTCATCATATGCTATTAAAGATTCATAAAAATTATTATAATATTTATTTGCTTCTTTAAAATTTGGATAATCTTTATCTAATTCATCTATAACAACCCAAAAATTATATCTTAGTTCTCTGTAAATAGTTTGTTCTATTTGCTTTCTTATTTTTTTTAATCGAGATTGCCAATTTCTAGAATACATGCTATTTTTTGCATCTGAAGCAATATTTTGAGATTTTAGAAAATATTTATTTCCTCCTAAATATTCATAGGTATCCAATTCATAGGCGATTTGTAAATAAGCAAAACAATTCAACAAAGAAGTTAAAGGGTGAAACATTTCTGTTTTGTATAAAGCTTCACCTCTATTATATAAAAAATCAAAACCTTTTGAATAATGATGTTGGTCTTTTTGGTTAGAGAATAAAATTTGAGCACTGATAATTTTTTCACCACCTTTATTATTAATATTTTCTATCACCATATGAATATCAAGAGTGATAGATAATTTATCAGGATCATCAAAAAAATAATTATTTTTAAAATAAGCTTTTATCTCATCTTCAAAATTTTCAAAGATAAACATTTCTTTTTCGCTTATATTTGAATAATCTATATCAATAAGTACTTCGGAAAATTGTGCAAAGTAAATATTTGACAAACCAACAAATAATATAATGATTTTATAAAGTTTCATAATAAATGTAAATTTAGCACATAGTAATATATTAAAATCTGCTTATAATAAGTTATCTTAAAAGGAGATAAAAATGTTAAAAAAAATAATAATTTTTAGTTTTTGTACATTTATATTAGCTACAGATACTAATTTAAATGATAATTCTTCCATTGATAATACAATAGAAAATAGTTTTAGTGCGACAGTTATTGATGATCAAATACAGTTTGGATATTCATATAGCACAGGTTGGTCAACAGGTCCATTTTGGATTGGGATACACTGTCAAAACAAAGATGAAATTGCTGGATTTCAAATAGAGCTTCCTGAAAATTTACAACTTTTAGATGCGGCAGGTGGCAGATCAGAAGAATTTTTTTCAGATTTGCACCATAATAAAGGGGGAAAGGTTCTTGGATTTTCTATGTCAGCAAATAAAATACCTAAATTATCAGATCCAAATAATGACTTATTATTAAAAATTCAAGTAAAGGCGATAAGTGGTTCAAATCTTAATTTTCCAATCAAAGCAATTTTAGCCGGTCCAAGCGGACAAAAATTATCATTTAAAAATTCTACTTCTGATTTAAAAATTAAGTCAGACACAGGTGAGTTACAATTAATACAAGTTACATTTTTTGAATAAATAAATTATGGCACAAAGAAAAAAAATTGTAGCAATTATGTTTACAGGTTTAGCTAATTATTCTCAATTAGTTAAGAAAGATAAAAGCTTAGCCTTGGAAATACTCAGTGAACATGATAAAATTCTTTCAGAGATAATTAATTCTAATTATGGAAATATTATTAAACATATAAATGAATCTATATTTATTGAATACCCTTCAGCAACTGATGCGACAGAATGTGCATTAGAAATTCAAAAGAAATTAAAAATTTTTAATGCTTCCAGCCCTAAAGATTTTCAAATTAATGTCGGTATAGGAATACATATGGCTGAAGTCTATGAAGAAGATGGTGATCTTTTTGGTGATGGGATAAATTTAGCTGCTCGTATTAAATCAGTGTCATCAGCAAATGAAATATTTACTACACAAGCTGTTTACAATTCAATTAGAAGTGAAAAACATATTCATGTGAAAGATATTGGTAGGGTGGTTTTAAAAAATATTAAAGATCCAGAGCGCATATTTAAAGTATATAATAGTAAAATCGAATCTAAATCTGAATCAATTGATAGTTTGATTAAAACAATGAAGGAGCGTGGCATTGAATTTTTTGATTATAAACAATCATCAAATCAAAATACTAAAATAGCTATGCATTATATTAGTAATTTAGGCTCAGCAGATGATGAGTTTTTTTGTTATGGAATAACAGATTCAATTAATATTGAATTGAATAAAATAAATAANATTTCTGCACCAGCAAGTGCTAATATTGTAAAAATTAAAGATTTAGATAATCCTTCNAAAATTGGNGAAACATTAAATGTAGATTATGTCGTTCAAGGCAGTTTAATGAAAATGGCAAATCAATTTAGATTATCTATAACAATGAATAATATTATAAATTCTACTGAACTATGGTCNGANCATTGGGAAGAANATTCAGATAATTTATCTCAAGTNAAAAATGAAATTATAGTTAAAATTCTAGANTCTTTAGGTATTGANATACCNGAAGAATTAAAAAAGCAAGCTGCTAAAGAACAGGCAATTGATCCCCATGCATATGAATTATTGATGAAAGCTAAATATGCATATATTAATGCTTCTAATGCTTCTGATTTAGATATTGCTGCTGCATTATTTAAGCAGGCATATGAAATTCAGCCTAGTTATATAACAGCTCGAAATTTTTATGCAGTTATCCAATTCAGATTAAAGAAAATTGATAAAGCAATTTTAATTTTAGAAGAAGCAGAAAATATAGGTAAACAAAATAAAGATGAAATTGGATTAGCTAATATTTATGAATCATTTGGAATTATTTATAAACAAATGGGTAAATANGCAAAAGCTATTAATTATTTAAAAGAAGGNCTTAGAATTACTACTAATAATGAAATTTTATCAAGGGAAGCTAATATTTTAAATACGCTGGGACAATGTTATACACAAATGTCTCAATTTGAAGNNGCTAGTGAGTANTTAAAACGTTCAATTAGTATTAAGCGTCAATTAGACAGNCCAGAAATTGAAATATCAAANAGNGTAGCTAATNTATCTGATGTACATAAAAGAATTGGTGATTATGCAAAAGCTTTNTCATTAAGAGAAGAAAGTATNGAAATGGTNNGGGNNNCNAGNCAGGTTCAATTAGGNCGNTCNATTATGAGTTATGCTAATTTATTATATTATATTGGANGAACTGAAAAAGCACATACTAAATATTTAGAAGCNCTAGAATTATGTAAAAAATTAAAAGATTCAGCTGCGCTTGGAATGATTTATAGNCATCTNGGATTAATTGAGTTAAATAATACAGATCCTGAAAAAGCTATTAAGTATTTAATTCAAGCAAATCAAACNCACCANGAAAGTAAACATC
Organism: bacterium TMED6; assembly: GCA_002167465.1. Classification (GTDB taxonomy): domain Bacteria; phylum Fidelibacterota; class Marinisomatia; order SCGC-AAA003-L08; family D37C17; genus TMED6. Next base: position 25,324 of record NHBL01000013.1, on the reverse strand, counting down.
AAATTGCTATGGATACTACAACATTATTTTTNGCTCAAGCNTATTTACAAAATAATGATTTAGAAAATGCAACAAAATATATAGATCAAGCAGTAATGTTAACTAACAGAAGAAGNCACGCAGATAAAACAAAAAGTTTTGATGAATATTATACANTNCCATCNCGNTGNGTTCAAGCACTTATAAATGCTAAAAAAGGNGATGGNAGTAATCANGAATTAGATCAAATTTTAGAAGAAATTAAAACTTTACATCAGGATAAACATAAAGGTCGAGAATTATGGTGGCTATCTCAANCTTATTATCTAATTAAAGATTTTAAACATTCTCAAGAGTGTCAAAAATTAGCTCAAGATGAGTTATATCGAAAGGCAGACAGAATTAGAGATGAAAAAATTAAAAAAGATTATTTAGAGCTTCCTCCACTTCATAAGGAGATCTTTATGAAAATAGAAGATGTACCATTATTGAGTGATATAAATGAAGTTACAGATACTGAGGAACAAATTAGTTCAGAATCTAATGATCAAATGATATATAAATTTTGTCCAGCTTGTGGATTTAATAATGAAAATTCTTTTAAATTTTGTCCAGGCTGCGGTAATTCATTAACATCGTAATAATTTGATAAGAGAAAATCTATGAATAAAAATGTAATGTTTACAGATATAGTTGGTTATAGTAAGCTTACAGGTGCTGATCAAAACTTAGCTTTAGAATTATTAAAAGAGCATGATAAAATNATTGAACCNATTATAAAACAANATAAAGGGAAAATTGTNAAGCGTATTGGTGATGCAATTGTTGCAATTTTTAATCATTCNAAAGAGGTTATTCAAGCTTCAGTTGAGATACAACAAGCGCTTAAAAATCGTAATAACCGTAATACCAAAAANAGACATATNATAATTCGNATAGGATTACATTATGGTGAGATTATNATTAAAAAAGATGAAATCTATGGATTAGGTTATGAATTAGCATCAAGTATAGAACCTATATGTGAATTTGGNGGAATCGCAATTAGNGAAGATTTATANCAGCAATCTCATGAAAAAAATGAATTAATTATTCATGGGNATGGAAGTCACTTTTTTATAAGNCCAATAGCAAATTTTTCTTTTAAATCTATAANTAACAAGCTNAAGATTTANAAATTATATTTAAATTTTTTAGATTGGTATGATGAANCGCAATCACAAGTNCATAGNTATTTAAAAGAACAAAATATCAAGTCAAATNAGTATGATTTTAAAAATATTTCTANNAATTANAATNCAAATATNCAACATTANGATAAGGCNTTTTCATTTTATAAAAATAATAATTTTTCATATGCNNTATATCANTATAAAATGTATTTAGATGGNAATATNGAAAATCAAAAAGATACTAATTTATATATTTTATATATTTANGCTTNTCTTGGNCTNGANAGATTAGTTGANCGCATATGTAAAACTTTATCTGATAATTTNATTTCAGAATCAAATTTAAATTTAATTAAAGGTATNAAGAATTTTAATCANAGTAATTTTACTGAATCTCAGATTTATTTAGAAAAATATATTAATGCAAAAAAAATAAATTTTTTAAATGACGCAACTAGTTATTTATTAATTATTTATTTCCAAAATAAAGACTATCAAAAAGGTTTAGATTTAATTTCATTTATTGAAAATTGTTTCAAATCAAATAATGATAATACTATTCATTTTAGTGGTATAAAAAATATTTTTCAATTTTTTAAATTTGAATCAGATGAATTGAAACAAAAAATTATTAGTAAATATTCAATTTTTATTAATTTACAATCAAATGGCAAACTTAATTTATTTTTATTTTGGTTTTTAATACAATTTTATCAAAAAATAAATGATTCTAAAACATCTATAGAATTGCAAAATCATGCAATTTTACTTATTGAATCTATTTCTAATCAAATTTCTGGTCTTCAGTTAAAAAATATATTTATTGAAAAACCATTATTACATCAGATGTTAAATGAAGAGCTTGAATTTAATTTTATATCTGAAAATAATAATGAAGATTTTATCGATGATACAATAAAAATTAAAAATGAAATATTTAAATTTTGCATAAACTGCGGTTTTAATAATAAAAAATCTTTTTCTTTTTGTCCATCTTGTGGGCAAAAATTAACTAAATAATATGAATATAAAATTTATTATAGAATATAAAGGCACACATTACCATGGATGGCAAATGCAAAAAAATGCAGATACTATTCAGGGTGAATTAAATAAAGCTTTTAATATATTATTACCTCAATCTAAAATAAATATTATTGGCTCTGGACGAACTGATTCAGGTGTACATGCACACAATCAAATTGCTTCTGTTATCTTACCTTCAGAAGTTGATTTACATAAGTTTTTTAATTCTGTGAATGGTATTATTAATAATGACATATTTATAAAAAAATACGAAAAGGTTGATGATGATTTTCATGCAAGATTTTCAGCTAAGTTTAGATCTTATAAATATTATATAAACACACAATATTCCCCTTTTAAAAAAAATATTTCATGGCTAATAAATAATAAAATCAATCTAAATTTATTAAATAAATGCTCAGATACAATTATAGGAGAGCATAATTTTGCATCCTTGAGTAAAAATAATGATGAAATTAAAAACAAGGTATGTATTATTTATGAATCATTTTGGGAACAATCAGGAAATGATTTAATTTATACTATAAAAGCAAATCGTTATTTACATCATATGGTAAGATTTATTGTGGGTACATCTGTTGAAATTTCTAAATCTAATTTTTTATTTGAAGACTTTATGAATTTAATTAATAATAAACCGTCATCAAGTCATCCAATTTGCGCCCCTTCAAAAGGACTATTTTTATTTGAGGTATTATATGATTAAAAGAAATATTGTATTATTAATTTTTATTTGTTTATTATTTATATCTCTATTCTATGAACGTGGTCATAATTCATTTAAATCATATAATACAAACCAATCTCAAATTGTTAATTCTATTGCATCAATAGCNCCTAGTGTAGTTGGTATTTCAGTCATTAATCAAAATAATGAACAATCATTATCATGGGAAATAAAAGATGGAATTTTTTCTCCATATACTAAAAAAGATTCAGTAATTAAGAGTCTAGGTTCAGGTTTAATATATAGTAATAATGGCTATGTAATTACAAATACNCATGTTATACAGGATGCCTCAGATATATATGTCACTTTATCTGGAGGACAAAAATTTATTGCTAAAATAGTGGGATTTGATATATTAACTGATATTGCTTTATTAAAAATAGATGGAANAGATTTTCCNGTATCAGNCTTNGGAGATTCAAATAATTTANAAGTTGGAAATTGGGTAGTTGCACTTGGCAANNCTNTAGGATTATTTGATTTATCNTANGAGCCAACTGCAACTATTGGTATTATTAGTGGATTAAACATAGATTTTGGAGTTAGAAATAAAGAATATGCATACAGAAATATGATTCAAACAGATGCATCTATAAATGAAGGTAATAGCGGAGGTCCATTAATAAATTTAAATGGGGAAGTGATTGGAATTAACACTTTTATTATGACAGGTTCAAATTCAAGTCAAGGCTCTATTGGTATAGGATTTTCAATCCCAATAAATCGTGTCAAGGAAATCGTACATGATATAATTTTGTATGGTGAAGTTAAAAGAATATATTCTACAGGACTAACATTAAAACCAATGAATATTACTGTTCAAAAATACTTAAATGCCCCATTTGTTAATGGTGCAGTAATAGTCGATATTGAAAAAAAATCTACTGGCATTTTAGCTGGACTTAAAATTGGTGATATCATTTTAAAAGTTGATGGAGTAATAATTAATTCAAATGAAGATATTAATACAGTAAATAGACAAAACTTTAGAAAAGCAGGTGATAACATCTTGCTTGAAGTATGGCGAGATGGAGAAATTTTAACTTTAAAATTAGAGCTTAAAAATTATGAATAATGATTTATTGAAAGGATAATTATGATTGAAAGATATACTACAAAANAAATGGGTAGAATTTGGTCAGATGAAAATAGATTTGCAACTTGGTTAANAGTAGAACTNGCAGTAACNGAAGTNTTATGNNAAGATAAAATCGTNCCTAAAGANGATTTAAAAGTTATTAAACAAAAAGCNAAGTTNTCTGTTAAAAGAATACTAGAAATTGAAGAAGAAACTCATCATGATGTTATAGCTTTTTTAACAAATTTATCAGAGAATATAGGACCTGAANCNAGATTNATNCATTTAGGTATGACCTCATCAGATTTACTAGACACCTCATTAGCTCTTCAATGCAAAGAGTCCGGGTCAATTATTTTATCTAAATTACATATCTTTCACAAAACACTTAGAAATTTAGCNATTAAACATAAGAACACATTTCAAATAGGACGCTCTCATGGAGTTCATGCAGAGCCAATAACATTTGGTTTAAAATTAGCTTTATGGAGNGAAGAAATTAAAAGACATATAGAAAGATTCTCAAATGCATTAGAAGATATTCAGTACGGTAAAATTTCTGGAGCNGTTGGGACATATCAACATTTAGANCCATCTGTAGAAGAAAGAGCATGCTATAATCTTGGTTTAAAACCAGCCTCTGTGTCAAATCAAGTTGTGCAAAGAGATCACCATGCAAACTTTTTATCTTCTATAGCTTTAATTGGGTGTACAATAGAAAAAATAGCTATAGAAATAAGACATTTACAAAGAACTGAAGTTTTAGAAGCAGAAGAATTTTTTGCAAAAGGTCAAAAAGGTTCATCAGCAATGCCACATAAGCGAAATCCTATTATTACAGAGAGATTAACAGGATTTGCCAGATTGCTTCGTTCTAATGCGATGGCTGCTATGGAAAATGTAGCTTTGTGGCATGAACGAGACATTTCACATTCTTCAGTTGAAAGAATTATAATTCCAGATTCAACAAATTTAATGGATTATATGCTAATTAAAGTCAATAAGTTGTTTGAACATTTAATTATATATCCTGATAATATGTTAAAAAATCTTAATTTAACTAATGGACTAATATTTAGTCAGGAAGTATTATTAAGTTTAGTACAAAAAGGAATAACTAGAGAAGATGCATATCAATTGGTTCAAAAAAATGCGATGCAAGTATGGGAACAAAATAAAGATTTTAAAACTTTACTTAAATCTGATAAAGATATATTAAATTTATTATCTGCAAAAGAGATTGATTCTTTATTTGATTTAAATAAAGTATTAGTTAATATTAANAAAGTATTTGAAAGGNTAGAANTATCATGAAAGACATAATTAAAAATCAACTNCATGACACACTAAATGATTCTATTTCTGATTTAAAAACACTTGGNAGNCATTATAAAGGTAAAGTANGNGATAANTATTATNTTAATAATCAAATTTTAATGGTTACTAGCGATAGAGTTTCAGCATTTGATCATGTTTTAGGTTCAATTCCATTTAAGGGACAAATTTTATCTGATATTGCAACTTTCTGGTTTAATAAGACTAAAGACATAGTTCCAAACCATTTTATTAAATCTGTNGATCCCCAAGTTTTATTAGTTAAAGAAGCAAAACCNTTACCTGTAGAAGTGATTGTTAGAAAATATATAACTGGNAGTCTATGGAGAGATTATGAAAATTCAAAACATCANGTATATGANTTAGANTTTGGTGATAATCTAATAAAAAATCAAAAATTTGANACNCCTATTNTAACTCCTTCNACAAAAGAAGAATANGGNAAGCATGATATGCCTATATCAAANAAAGAAATTATAAATCAAAANTTAGTAGCTAAAGATATTTATGANCAAGCTGAAAAATATGCATTACAATTATTTTCAGAGGGTGAGAAATGGGCAAGTAAACAAGGCTTAATATTAGTAGATACTAAATATGAATTTGGATTAGTTGATGATGAATTAATTGTTATTGATGAAATTCATACACCAGACTCAAGCCGATATTGGATAGCTAATGAATATGAATCACGATTTATAAATGGTAAAGATCAATTAATGTTAGATAAAGAAAATATTAGACAATGGTTAATTTCTAAAGGTTTCTCTGGTGAGGGAGTCCCACCTGAATTAGATGATGATATTAGAATTTTACTTTCAGAAAAATATATAGAATTATACAAAATTTTAACAGGAGAANATTTTAATCCTGCTANAGGTGATGTAAGTAATAGAATTAAAAATAATTTAAATANAGCAGGCTTTTAATTAATGAAAGTAAAAAAATATTTACCNAGTTTAATTACTTTAGCTAATTTATTTTTAGGNTTTTTATCTATTTTATATATACAAAAAGGAAANTATAGTTTAGCTTGTCATCTAATTTTAATTGCAGCCTTATTAGATTCTTTTGATGGTAAATTAGCTCGAAAAATTGGTGTCGTNTCNTCATTCGGNAAAGAAATTGATTCNCTTGCAGATGTTGTATCNTTTTGTTTATCTCCATCATTTTTAGTNTTTAATATACTTTATACTTCTAGCTTAATAAAAAATGATACAGAAATTTTCTTTATTTATATTGCTTTAATATCTTCTTTCCCAGTTTTAATGGGNGCTATAAGACTGGCAAGATTTAATGTNGAGCATGATGATGAAGAATCTAAAAATTATTATGTTGGNTTNCCAAGNCCAATGAGNGCTATTTCTATATGTTCAATTATTTTATTAAAATTAAATTTATTAAATCAATTATATGATATAGATTCTAATGAGTTAAATTTTTTAACATTTAATATTATTTTGCCTATAATTATTTTATTGTCATTTTTAATGATTAGTAAAATACATTTTTCAAAATTTCCATTATTTTCTTTTGGTATGGGTAAAAAAAATTCAATTAGACTTATTTTAATGATTTTAAGTATTATTTTGATGGTTATTTCTAGTTTGATTAATTATTTACATGTTACTTTATTTTTATTTTCAGCTTATTATATTTTAAGTAATATAAGCTTACATTTTATTAATAATAGTATTAAGCTCAATCAGCTGAGAGAAAAATTAAAAAATAAAAGGAGAGGCTTGTGAAAGCAAAAATTTATATTAATTATAAAGATGGTATTTTAGATCCTGAAGGAGTTACTGTGAGCAAAGCGCTTAATAGTATTGGTATTAAAGGTATTGAAAATCTAGCTGTTGGCAAATGCATTGAAATGGAATTAGATTGTAATTCAACAGAAGAAGCAAAAAAAATTATCATAGAATCTTGTGATAAGCTTTTAGCAAATCCAAACACTGAAATTTATAATTTTGAAATTTTGAAAGATAAATAATATGAAATTCGCTGTAATAGTTTTCCCAGGCTCAAATTGTGATAATGATGCTTATTATGTGATTAGAAATCAATTAGAGGTAGAAGTTGATTTTGTGTGGCATAAAGATTCAGATTTAAGTAATTATGATGGTATAATTATTCCAGGAGGTTTTTCATATGGTGACTACTTAAGGGCTGGAGCTGTAGCAAGATTTTCTAAAATTATGAATGCAATTAAATTAGAATCAACAAAAGGAAAAGCTATCATTGGCATATGTAATGGATTTCAAATTCTAGTTGAATCTGGCTTATTACCTGGTGCATTAATTACAAATAAATCTACAAGATTTATTAGCAAAGAAATACAATTAGAAGTTTCAAACAATGAATCTTTATTTACTAAAAAATATGATAATCAAGAAATTATAACAATGCCTATAGCTCATAAACAAGGTAATTATTTTGCAGATGATTTATTATTAAAAGAATTGGAAGATAATAATCAAATTGCTTTTAAGTACAAAAATAATCCAAATGGTTCTTGTAATGATATAGCTGGCATATTTAATAAACAAAAAAATATTCTTGGTATGATGCCACATCCTGAACGTGCAGCTGAAAACATTTTAGGATCAAAAGATGGCGTTAAAATTTTTGAGTCAATTTTATCTAACATATAAGCATGTTAGGTTCTTGGGAAATATTATTAATCATTTTTGGTATAATAATATTATTTGGACCAAATAAAATTCCTGAGTTATTTAAATACCTTCAAAAAGGAACACGAGAATTTAAAAAATCTATAAATAATTCTGATGAAATAAAATAATGTCAATTAAAAACATATTCAATAAAATTGATCAATTTGATAAAAAGTATCAAAAAATAAATAAGCAGTATAATTGTTTTACTAATAATATCTCAGATTTTGGACGTAAACATATTGATGATGCGGATGGTCTTTTAAAAGGCAAACTAATTGCAATTAAGGATAATATTAACATAAAAGATTATCCAACAACTTGTTCTTCAAAAATACTAGATAATCATATCTCTTTATATAACGCTACTGTAATAAATCGATTAATTAATGAAAAGGGAATAATTGTAGCTAAATCAAATATGGATGAATTTGCAATGGGCTCTTCTACAGAATATTCTTCTCATGGAGTTGTTTCTAATCCTAGAGATGTAAAAAAAGTTGCAGGTGGATCAAGCGGAGGTTCTGCAGCAGCAGTTGCATGTAAGGCAGTAGATATAGCATTAGGTAGTGATACTGGAGGATCTGTTAGACAGCCGGCAGCTTTCTGTGGCGTCTATGGTTTAAAACCAACATATGGCAAAATATCTAGATACGGCTTAACTGCTTTTGCGTCTTCATTAGATCAAATAGGTATTTTTGCAAATAATACTGATGATATTGCAAATACGTTACTAAGCATTGGTGGATTAGATGCTAATGATTCAAATACTATTGATGAATCAATTATTTTAAATTATAATGAAAAAGATATTACAAATCTTAAAATTGGTTTTTCAAAAAAATTAATTAATGAGCTCCCTTCTGAAATGAGTAAAAAATATTTTAACGTAATTAATTTTTTAAAAGATAAAGATGTATCAGTTGAAAATGTTGATATTGATTTATTAGATTTAGCAATACCTACTTATTATATTATTGCTACTGCAGAGGCATCATCAAACTTATCACGTTTTGATGGTATAAGATATGGTAAACGTATTAGTAGCAATAATATAGAAGAAATCTTTTCAAATACTAGATCACAATTATTAGGAGATGAAGTAAAAAGAAGAATTATGTTAGGAACATATGTTTTATCATCTGGATACTATGATGATTATTATAATAAAGCGTTAAAAGTTCGAAATATCATAACAAAAAGTTTAATCAAGCATTTTTTAAAATTTGATGCTTTACTTTTACCAACAACTCCAACAACAGCGTTTAGTAAAAATGAGAAAAAAGATAATCCTCTTGAAATGTATTTATCAGATATATACACTATTCCTATGAGTTTATCTGGGATACCATCAATGAGTATCCCCATAGGAAATGTTGATAAATTACCTTTGGGAATGCAAATATGTTCTAACTACTCACAAGAAAATACTATCTTTTTAATTAGTAAATTTTTAGAAGATAATTTTTTAAAAGGATAATTATATGTCAGGTCATAGTAAATGGTCCACTATAAAAAGAAAAAAAGGTGCAAAAGATGCAAAGAGGGGTGCAGAATTTACAAGGTTAGGTAAAGATATTACTTTAGCTGCTCGCGAATCTGGTGGTGATATTTCAACAAATGCGCCTTTAAGGCTAGCAGTTAAAAAAGCAAAATCATCCAATATGCCAAATGATAATATTGATAGGGCAATCAAAAAAGGGACAGGTGATTTACCAGGCATAAAATATGAAAGTTATATTTACGAAGGTTATGGCCCCCATGGTATTGCATTACTAATGGAAGTATTAACAGATAATAAAAATCGAACAGTGCCTGAGATTAGACATTTACTTTCTAAAAATAATGGAAATTTAGGAGAATCTGGCTGTGTTAATTGGATGTTTGAAAAAAAAGGAATAATTTTAATAAGTAAAGTTAATTTAGATGAAGAATTATTTTTAAACGATTTATTAGAATTAGAAATAGACAATTTTGAAGAATTAGATGATGAGTTTCAATTAATAATTGAACNAGAAGATTTTACTAAAATNATANAAATATTAGAANATAAAAATTATAATCTAGAAGGTGATTTATCATTGGTTCCAATTAATACTATTACTATTGAAAGTTCTCATCTCGATCAAATAAGTAATTTAATCGACATTTTAGAAGAACATGAAGATATTCAAAAAGTACATACTAACTTAGAAGTGGCAGATTAAATGAATGTATTAGGCATTGATCCTGGTTTAGTTAATACAGGGTATGGAATTATTTCATCTATTAATAATAATTTTGAATTAATAGATTATGGGGTAATTAAAACTAATTCTAAAGATAAATTATCAAATCGTTTAAAAATTATTTTCAATGAGGTTAGTCAATTGATTAATAAATATAATCCTAAAGTATTATCAATTGAAGAAATTTTTTATAGTAAAAATGTAAAATCATCCTTACTATTGGGCCATGCTAGAGGTGTTGCAATGGCAGCAGCATCAGTGAATGAAATGTTAGTTTACGAATTCGCAGCAAGAAAAGTTAAACAATCTTTGACAGGTAATGGTAATGCGCATAAAGATCAAGTTAGATTTATGGTTAAAAATTTATTAAAAATGAATGAAGCTCCAAAATCTGAAGATGCATCTGATGCACTTGGTATTGCATTATGTTATATGTTTCAAAATAAATTAGAGCATTTATGATAGTACAAATTACAGGAATATTAAAATCAAAAAGTCTAAATGAACTAATTGTGGATGCAAATGGTATCGGTTATTTATGTAATATTTCTACTACTACTTTTAATCTATTGCCTGAAATTGAAAATCAATTTACTATTCTGACATATTTACATATTATGGAAAATAAACATACTCTTTATGGTTTTATGGAAAAAGAAGAAAGGCAGTTGTTTAATTTATTAATTAGCGTATCTGGCATTGGGCCAAAAATTGCCATTCAATTATTATCTAAGACAGACAATAAACAAATGAGTAATATGATAGTAAGTGGTGATGTAAAAATGTTATCTTCATTACCAGGTATTGGCCCTAAAACTGCCCAAAGGTTAATAGTCGAATTAAAAGATAAATTTACTTTTGACAATCACGAAACTATTCCAACTGATAATAGTTTTTCTAAAAATCAACAAGATGCTTATAATGCTTTATTAACACTCGGATATAAATCAGTTGATATACAAAATAAAATTCAAAGTTTAATTAATAAAAATCCTAATGCTACAACAGAAGAATTAATCAAAAATTGTTTAAAGGATTTAAAATGAAGTTAACTTCATTATACGATTCACACGTTAAATTAAATGCTAAGATTGTTCCCTTTGCTGGCTACCAAATGCCAGTTACATACAAAAAAATTACTGAAGAATATAAAGCAGTTAGAGAGAATTGTGGTATGTTTGATGTTTCACATATGGGACAAATATTAATAGAGGGTGAGGATTCTTTTAATTTCATTCAATTTATGACTGTTAATGATGTTAGTAAAATCAATAATTTTGAAGCTCAATATTCTGCTATGTGTAATTTAGATGCAGGAATAATTGATGATTTAATAGTTTTTAAATTTTCTAATTCAAAATTTATTATTATTGTTAATGCATCTAATACAGATACTATTTTAGAATGGCTNGAAACATATAAAAATAATTTTAAAGTAAATATTAATTTTATGAATAAATCACATTCACTAATAGCATTGCAAGGACCAAAAAGTCGTGATATTCTTAATTCAATAAGTAAAAATTCTATTAATATTTCTTTTTATAATTTTATAGAAACTCAATTACTAGATAAATCAGTTATTATTACTAGAACAGGTTATACTGGAGAATTAGGTTTTGAAATTTCTGCAGAGCATAAAACCATACAAAAATTATGGAAATATTTTATTGATATAGGTGTATTCCCTTGTGGGTTGGCTGTACGTGATATTTTACGTATGGAAATGAAATATTGTTTATATGGGAATGATATTTCTACTTCCACTAATCCTTTAGAAGCTGGATTATCCTGGATTGTTAATTTTGACAAAGGAGATTTTATAGGTAAAGATCAGCTACTTAAGTTTAAACAAAATAAAAATAAACGTAGATTGATTGGTTTTGAAATGAATGAAAAAGCAATCCCTAGAAAAAATTATAATGTATATATAAATGATAATATGCGGTATATCAAAGTTGGAGAAGTAACTAGCGGAACTCATTCACCAACTTTATCAAAAGGTATAGGTTTAGCCTATGTTGATTTTCCTTATCAAAAAATTGGGTCAACTATATATGTTGAAATAAGAGAAAATTTTTTAAGTGCTAAAATTGTAAAAACTCCATTTATAAAAAATACTTCATTGCATAAATAATCAGGGTACATATGTCCAAAAAAAATAATGAAATATTAGCAATTTTATTAGCATCAATATCAATTTTTATTTTTTTAAGTTTATTAGGATTTGATGATAGATATGAGCCTAATATTATTAATGACTTATTTTCATCAAAATTTTATACTGATTTAGAATTACCTTATACTGGATTATTGGGTGCTAGTATCTCTTCTTTATTAATTAAATATTTTCTTGGTTATGGTTCTTTTTTTATATGCAGCATATTATTTATGTATTCATATTTACTTTTTGTTAGAAAAGATTATTATCAAAAAAAGTATTTAGTTCTATCTTTGTATCAATTTGGCATAGGTGTATGGACATCAGTTTTTTTAACTTGGTATTTGGGTGGCGAAGGATATAATCAAGCAGGATTATTAGGTATGTTAATCAATTTATTTTTAAATGATTTTGTTAAAAATTTCATTTACATTTTATTACCTATCAGTTTATTATTTTTAATTAGAGGTTTTTTCGAATTTTCAATTTATGATTTTATGAATTATTCAATTACTTTTTTTAAAGAATTAATTTTAAAAATAAAGTCTAAAAAAATTCAAATTAAAGAAAATGAAGTTGTTGATAATTTTGTAAAAAGTGAAAAAATANAAGAGCAACCAAAAGAAAAAATAGTTGAAGAAGTACATGAAAAAATAATTGAAAAAGAAAATGATGTATCTGCAAATGAAGAATTAGATATACAAGAAAATGAATCAAATCTAAATGAAATAATTATAGATGATGAGGATTCAATAAATGCAAGTGATATAGATAGTGTAAATCTAAAAGCATATGATAGTTATAAATTACCTTCGTCAAATTTATTAAAAGAACCTATAGAAATTTCAGATTCATTAAATGAAGATGACTTAAAAATACAAGCATCTAAATTAATTCATGCTTTAGAAACATTTAATGTTAAAGGACAAGTTATTAGAATTTCACCTGGACCTGTAATTACATTATTTGAAATAGAGCCAGCTGAAGGAGTTCGTGTAAATAAGTTTACTACTTTATCTGATGACTTAGCAAGAGTAATGCAAGCTAGTAGTATTAGAGTAATAGCGCCTATTCCAGGTTCACGTTCAGTAGGCATCGAATTACCCAATGAGAATCCTCAAACAGTTTTTTTAAAAACAATTTTAAATTCTGAAAAGTATGTTAATTCAGATTCAAAATTAACAATTGCTGTAGGAAAAACTACTACTGGGGATGCTTTTGTTTTTGATTTAAGTACTCTACCACATCTATTGATTGCTGGTGCTACGGGGGCTGGTAAATCAGTATGTATTAATACTATAATAATGTCAATTTTATACAAAGCTAAACCAGATGAAGTAAAATTTGTTTTAATTGATCCTAAAAAATTAGAATTATCTATATATAAACAATTAGTTGGATACCATTTAATTACTTCACCAAATCTAGATGAATATGTAATGACTACAGCTGATAACGCAGTAGGGATTTTAGATGCTTCTATTAATGAAATGGAAAGACGTTTTACATTATTTGCAGAGTCAAATGTGAGAAATATTTCTGAATATCATTATAAATATTCAAATGATACTACAAAAGAAAAAGTACCATATTTGGTTGTATTAATTGATGAATTAGCAGACCTAATGATGACTTCTAGCAGAGCAATAGAGGAACCCATAACTAGATTGGCACAAAAAGCAAGAGCGGTTGGAATACATCTTGTTTTAGCAACGCAGAGGCCTTCTGTTGATGTAATCACCGGTCTAATCAAATCAAATTTTCCTGCAAGATTATCTTTTCAGGTATCTTCAAAAATTGATTCAAGAACAATATTGGACCAAATGGGAGCAGAAAAACTTTTAGGTAGAGGAGATTTATTATTTTTAAAACCTGGAACAGGATCACCAATAAGATTGCATAATGCATTTATAGAGTTAGATGAAATTCAAGAAGTACTAAATCATATCAGTAGTCAACCTAAGCCGAGTGAAATTAAATTACCTGAAGCTAAAAAAGTTTCTATAGATGGGAAAGCAAATTTAGAAGATGATCATGATGAACTCTTAGAAGATGCAGCAAGATTAATTATAGATACTGATCAGGCTTCAGTTTCATTATTACAACGTAGATTTAGAATTGGATATAGTAGAGCAGGAAGATTGATTGACGAACTTGAAGCTTTAGGTATTGTTAGCGGATATAGTGGAAGTAAAGCTCGTGACATACTAGTTGATGAGGCATATGTTAATAATATTTTTAATAAATAAATTTCCATATGTTTAAATTTTTATTAATAATTTTATTTTTTAATTTTTCATATTCAGAAGTTTTATTTTCAAAATTTATAAATCAAAATAAGATATTTTTAAATAACTCAATTCAATCTATTCAATTTGATTATTCAATACATAATTTAGATNGTNNACTTAATGAGGGTCCTGGTAGNCTTTTAATTAGCAAAGATAAGTATAAATTAATTTTAAAAAATCATATTTTTATGTTAAATGAATTTACTTTTAAAAGATATAATAAAAAAACAAATCAAGTTTTTATTGAAAATAATAACTTTGAAATAGATGCTTTAGTATTAGATTTTTTTAAAATAGAAAATTTAGAAAGTATTCAAATTGATANTAATGGTATTATTTCTTCATTGCCATCTAANTTAAATATNAATNATNTAGNNATTAAACTAGANTTTTCNNTNGATTCATCAGAAATAAAGAATATTAATATTCAATCAAATGAATATATANTAAGTTTGAATAATTTATATTTTTCAAATGAAATTAAAANAATTNATAATCCTTTTTCATTTAATTTTCCTAATTCATTTANATTNGACTTNAGAGATTAATAATGAANAANTATAAAATAATTTTAAATAGTNTTATAAGTNTATTTATTACAATTATNTGTATAGTTTTATTTTTNAAAAATTCNAAATCAGNATTTNATATAGAAGACTTAATACTAATTATTTTTNCAGGATGGCATTATTTAGTATTAGCATGTTTTTTATTAATTNTTAATGTGTATTTAAGATCATATAGATGGAAATTTCTATTTAATTCAGATTCAGAATTAAAAATTAATTTTTTATTNAGCTCTCAATTAATTGGCTATTTTATAAATAATATTCTTCCNATACGAATTGGTGATATTGGAAGAAGTTATGTNGTATCAAAATATATAAATAAAAAAACCAGTTATATTATTGGAACTATTGCAATGGAACGTTTTTTAGATATCATAACTATTTTATTTTTTAGTTTAATTGTAATTTTACATTATGGTTTTGATTATTTAGAAATAAAATATTTNTTTATNGATACTAACTTTTTATNTTGGCTATTATTATTTTTAGTTTCATCTTTTATAGTATATAAATTTTTATTACCNAAATCNTTGAAAAATATATTTAAAAANATTTGGGNAGGTTTTTCATCAATTCAATNNNACCATAAANCAGCTATTATTATTTATTCAATATTGATTTGGTCAATNTATTGTNTTAATGTTTTTTTAATTCAGNCGATGTTTATTGAATTTCAATTAAATATTTTTGATTGTTTATTAATTTTAGTATCAGCTTCNCTTATACAAATGATTCCTGTTGGATTTGGNGGNGTTGGTGTTTTTCATCTTGGAGTTCAAGGAGTATTAAATAGATTAGGNATACAAGATTATAATAATTTTATTATTTTAGCACATTTATATAGTATTTTAGTTTATACTGCATTTGGAGGTTATTTCTTTTTTACAGAAAANTTTTTCAATATTAGAAATATATATAATGATTTTTTAAAAAATTAATCTAACTGGCTAAATTTTCTTTTTCGATCATAAAAATATTTTTTGACAANAGAATAGGGCCTCATTAATTTTTCTGAAATNGGATGATATTTTTTAATTAATTGTTTATTTCTTCTTCTTCTTAAGATTAAATATTTAATATTACATAATAACCATAGATTTGCATGTAGGATTGCCACGGCCCCCTTTAAATCAAGTTTAATTAAATAGAATAAAAATGCTATTTTTTCAAGTNTTATTCTTTTACATAATTTCAATATAGATATTTTAGGATTATTNGTNAAAAATAATATTATGCTGTTTTTATGATTTAGATATATTTTTTTATAAGATCCATAAGGAAGAGTTTGCCCTCCTTTGTGATATATAATTGATTTTGGTTGTATNTAAACTTCATATCCANTTAATAGGCATTTCCAATGATAGTCTATTTCTTCCATGTGNGCAAATAAAGATTCATCAAAACCATTCACCTNTTTNAAGATTGATTTTTTAGTTATAAAACCAGTNCCACTTGCCCAAAAAATTTTTTCTTCAGTATCATATTGCCCTGAATCTTTTTCTATAGAACTAAAAATTCTTCCTCTAGTAAATGGATAGCCTAAATNATCAATATATCCGCCACTNCCACCAGCGTAATCAAAATTATTCTTATTGAAATANTTTTTAATTTTTGGTTGTATTGAAGAAATTTTATTANTTTTTTTAATAGATTNNATGAGGAGATAAATAGAATTTTTTGTTATTATTGTATCATTATTTAGAAAAAATAGATATTCACNATTAGCATGTTGGGCTCCTAAATTACAACCACCTGCATANCCTTTATTTATACTTGAATCTACAATGACAACTTCTGGNAATGCTTTNATGATATATTTAATACTATTATCTTGACAATTATTATTTACTANAATAATCTCATAATCAATATTATTAGTATTAGATTTAATAGAATTNANACATTCATATAAAATATCTTTCCCAATTAAGTGTGGAATTATAATTGATAAGGTNATTTTTNAATTCATTTTATTNTTATTGTGTGTAAAAATCAGGAAAATATTTTTTAACTAATTCAGGATTTACATTTGANAGTAAGGANGTAATATTTTTATCAATGAATTGAATTTCTTTTTCAAGTTCAAGATTACTTATAGTTTGGTTTTGCTCAATTTTATATTGTAATACTTGTAACATTGATTGNCAATATGATAATGCACCATAGTCATATGAAATTTCAGTTGGTATGACATCATTTGGAAAGTATAAATCATTTAATTNAATTATNTCAAAACTANTTTGGAGNTGATTTTTTCTNTTTAAATCTAANGCAATATTAGTACCTGTTCTAAAAAATACATTTCTATAATTNGCTGCTAGTCTTTCAATATTTGGTCCATAAAAAATNCCAGCTTGATCTAATTTATTATACCTATAAATCCCAAGTTCAGGATATTCATTTACCCATGACATATATTGATTATAATCTTTTTTTGTTCTAATAATCAATTCATTATCCCAAACCCCATTACCATTAATATCTATAAAATTTCCATCTTCTAATNGAGGCTCACCATTAGCTTTAGTTATCATTTTTATAGTTTTATCAATATTCATTCTAATATCCATTGGNGTATTATTTTTTTGACTAGTTAACNTATANACAAGGCCTTCTTGAATTAAATAATCATCTAAACCTAAATTATTATTACCTGTTGTAGTTGAAAAATATATNGGAAAATTTCCGAAGCATTTTTCAATTATTTTCATAATAGTAATATTAGTNAAACCAATNCCATAAGTTCCTGGATTAAATTGCCANTTAAATTCATNACCAGATTGGGATTTAATATTAATACTATAATCATTTTTTAACCAGTTGGTAAAGGCATATTCCATTAAATCTTCATAGTTTTCAGATTCTACAATTTTTAAATATGGGTCTTGATTATTAATATTTTCACTAATATTAAACATATTAAGACTTGGTTTATGTTCATCTAATTGCCTTATATAACTTGGAAAATTTAAAAGACTTAAATTAACAATTTTAACATCAGTTCTTATTTTTTCTACTTCTTGGATATACCATAATGGGAAGGTATCATTATCACCATTTGTAAATAAAATTCCATCTGGTTCACATGAGTTTAATAAATTATAAGCATAATCCCATGCTTCATACCTATTAGATCTATCATGTTCATTCCAATCTTTAATACCCATGATGACCGGCATAGATATTAATAATATTAAAGTTGTAATTATGGGATTAACATTTAACTTTTTTCTTAATTCAGATATTATTCCATAACAGCCAATACCTATCCATATAGAAAAGGCAAAAAAACTACCTACGAATGCATAATCACGCTCCCGTGGTTGTGGATCACTTTGATTTAAATATACTACAATAGCTAAACCTGTTAATATAAATAATGTCAAAACTGATAAAGCTCTTTTAGGGTCCTTTTTAAATTGATATACTAAACCAAATAATCCTATTAAAAAAGCTAGAGGTAAGATATATCTAAATATATTAACACCTTGAACAGGTCTCATACTCATTAGGGGTTTTCCATCCAAACTATTGCGAGTCCAGCTTCGTTCATTCCAAGATTCTTTTCCAATAAATTGCCAAGCAAAATATCTTAAGTACATTTCTTTAAACTGATAGTCCCATACAAACTTTGTAATTTCTTCTTGAGTTACATTTTGAGGATCTTTAGTATATCTTTTCCAACTCTCATTATTGCCCTGGCTATTAATTACTAAAGAAGTTTTTCTATCTAAAATACTCCATTGCCCATATTGATCTCTATTGATATATTGATACGCACTTTTTATATCTTCAGGATTATTATAATTTATTTTTGGATTTTGTTGGGCACGTATAAAAATCATGCTATATGTTGAATATCCAACTAATACCATGATAGTACAAGCGATAACCAATCTTGATATATTATAATATTGCTCTTTTGATTGATTTTTAAATCTTAATAAAAAACCTATTCCTATAATAATAAATAAAAGTGTTTTCAATATATTCCATAAGTTTTGATTAATAATTAAATTAAAATAGCTAATTCCATTTTCATTTATATTACTGATTTGAAGATTTGTATTATCAATTACCCAGCTAGTGATGTCAGTTTTAATACCATTTTGAATTAAATCCATGTAGTAAAATGTTTTAGCTTCTTCATTTGGTGCAGATAAAAATTTATCATAAATATTTGCTTGAGTTTCATTAAGATGGTATGAATAACTTTGAATTTCTTGTGATTTATTTTTTAATGTAGCCTGATAGTCATCAACAAATAGTTCATTAGATGTAATAAATAATAAGCTCAATGAAAACGTAATGATAGCAACATGTTTAATCTTATTATTTAAATTTAAATTTATTATTATACCAGTGATTAGAGTTATAATTAAAAATATGTATAGTATTGTAGGGTCAGAAATTTTGTTAGCTATTGATGGTAATCCTTTGATAATACCTTTGTATATAATCACGAATATTAAACTAGTACATATTGTTAATATTAAATAATTACGAGGTTTAATTTTATTTTCTTTATTAAGTTTATAAAAAATAATTAGAGCAATAAATGGCAGTGCAAGTAAGTTTAATAAATGCACGCCAATAGCTAGTCCTAAACAATAGCTAATTAAAATTAAATATTTAATTTGACTAGTTTTTTCTAAATCAGCTGCCCATTTTAAAACAAGCCAAACTACTATAGCTGTAAAAAATGTTGATAAAGCATATACTTCAGCTTCAACAGCATTAAACCATTGAGAATCAGTTATTGCAAATGTAAGTGCCCCAATAAATGCTGACAGATAAATTATTAAATCATTCTGTTTAGAAAATTCTTTAATTAAATGGGTTATGATTAAATATAAAAACATAATTGATAAAGCACTTGCAATAGGGGATATTAAATTAACACGTGCCCCCAAATCATCTAAGAAAGGTAATTGAGAAAAGAAATTTCCTATTATTAAAT
The DNA here is from genome assembly GCA_002167465.1 of bacterium TMED6. Taxonomy (GTDB): domain Bacteria; phylum Fidelibacterota; class Marinisomatia; order SCGC-AAA003-L08; family D37C17; genus TMED6. The sequence goes on along the minus strand of NHBL01000013.1, from coordinate 5,099 downwards.
ATAATGGAGTGCCAGGTGGGTGAGGAACACCTAAAATTATTGAAGTTGAAATAAATTCACCACAATCCCATAAAGAAACAGTAGGAGCCATACTAAAAAAATAAATTAAAAATGGTATGAAAAATGATAATACAGTAAGTATTAAATTTATTTGTTTATTATTAATTTTATCCAATTTTTACAAACTCCAACATATGATTATATTTTGTTTTAAAAACTTTTTTAATTTTTTGATTATCTATTTTTTGAATTCTAGGATCATTTATTATTAATTCAAATGCTTGTTGTCTAGCTCTTCTTATAATAGCTCCATCATTACTAAAATCTACAACTTTTGATTTTATAAATCCATGTTGTTTTGTTCCGAAGAAATCACCTGGACCACGCATCTTTAAATCTTCATCAGATATTAAGAATCCATCAAGGGTATTTTCCATTATATTTAATCTTTTATCAGCATTAGGTGTTTTTTTTCTTTGGATTAAAAAACAATAACNTTGTTTAATACCTCTGCCAATTCTNCCACGAAGTTGATGCAACTGTGTCATTCCAAAACGTTCTGCATTTTCTATCATTATCACAGTTGCGTTAGGTATATTAATCCCNACCTCAATTACAGTAGTAGCTACAAGACAATCAATTTCACCTTGATTCATTCTATTCATTTGGTCATCAATTTGGTCTTTTTTCATTTTACCATTTATATAACCTAATTTAAAATCTTTGAATATCTTTTGTAATTTTTCATAACCTGATTGAGCAGCTTCTAAATCTAATTTTTCAGACTCTTCAATTAGTGGGTACACAACAAAACATTGGCCTCCATCTTTCATTTCTTCTTTCATAAATTCATATGTAGGATCAATATTTTTTGGATAAATAAGTTTCGTTTTAATTGGGAGTCTATTCTTTGGTAGTTCATCAATAATTGAAATATCCATATCTCCATGTATTGTTATAGATAATGTTCTTGGTATTGGCGTGGCTGTCATAGCTAATACTTGCGGGCTATCTCCTTTTTCTATTAAAAGCTTTCTATGTTCTACTCCAAACCTATGTTGTTCATCTATAATAATGAGCCCTAAATCATTAAATTTAATTGTATCCTGTATTAATGAATGTGTACCAATAATCAGCTGTATTTCTCCTGATTTTAATTCATTGATAATAATATCTTTTTCTTTTTTTGATCTTCTTGAAGTAATTAACCCACAAGTAATATTAGCTTCATCACAATGTTCTTTTATACTTTGAAAATGTTGTTCTGCTAAAATTTCTGTTGGGGCCATTAATGCTACCTGTTTTTCTTTGGCAATTACTATAGCTGATGTTAAAACTGCAACAATAGTTTTACCAGACCCAACGTCCCCTTGTATCAAACGATTCATTACTTGATCAGATTTTAAATCAGATCTAATTTCCCTAAGCACTTTTATTTGTGCATTAGTTAAATCAAAATTTAGATTTTCATAAATATTTTTTAAATATTTTCCTCTGTTAGGGTAGGATTTGCCTAAATTGTTTTTTAAATTTTTACGTTTTAAAGCCATTAACATTTGTATAAAAAAATGTTCATTAAATTTTAATCTATATAAAGCTTTTTTAATATCATCATTATTTTTTGGAAAGTGTATTTTTTCAAAAGCTTGTTTTAAAGATATTAAATCTTCTTGTTTTAAGATTGGCGATGGCAGAAAATCATCTATTATATATTTATTATTATATATTATATTTTTGATTAAGTTTCTAAAACCTCTACTATCAAGCCCTTTTGATTTTAAATCTGAAGTAGATGGATACTGGGAAATTATTTGCCCAGTATTATAGTTTTCAGATTCATCAAAAATATCAAAATCAGGGTGTGTAATTTTTAAACCATTATAAAATTCTATTTTTCCAAAAACTGCTATTTGATCATCGATTTTAAACTTATCTAAAATCCATGATAATCCATTAAACCAAATACACTGAAGTTCACCTGTTCCATCAGAAATAGTAACTTGGAACAGTCGTCTCTTTCCTAATATTTTCATATTTTTACTAACAACTTTTCCTATTACAACAGTTTGTTCACCAATCTTTGTTTGGTCTATAGTTTTGATATTTGTTCTATCTAAATATTTCCTAGGTATATGATCTAATAAATCAGATATTATATTAATACCATTTGATTTTAATTGTTTTGCCCTTTTTGGCCCCACACCTTTAAGGTAAGTAATATCATCGTATAATGGATTTTGAAATTTCAATTTAAGATGAAAATTTTATTTGATTAGAGTACTAAGGTTATCTTTTAATTTATTTAATTGATCTGCATAATCAGCTTGCTTAGATTTTTCATGATCAATTATTTTTTTTGGGGCACGTTCAACAAAGTTTTTATTATCTAATTTTTTTGATACTGCGTTTAAGCGCCCTTGCATATCAGACACTTGTTTTTCTAACCTTTGTATTTCTTTTTCAATATCAATCAACCCTTTAAGAGGTATAAAAATTTCTAGATTTTCAATTACAGCTGTAGCTGACTGTAAAGGTTTGGGTATATTTTCACCTACTTCTAAATTTTCTATTTTTATCATCCTATTCATTAAGTTCATATTATTTTTAATAATATCTGTATACTGTTCTTGTCCTCGCACATATACATTTATAGTTTTAGAGGGAGATATATTTAGACTTGCTTTAATATTTCTTATTGCACTGATTGTTGTGATAATTAATTTGATATCAAGTTCTATACGATTATTAATCATTGAAGAATTAAATTTTGGTGCCGAACTATTTATTAATAAATTTTTATTATTAGTATTAACAAAGCTCCATATTTCTTCTGTTATATGTGGAGTAAAAGGATGTAAAAGTTTTAATATATCTTTTAATACATAAATAGATACATTTTCAGCTATTTTTTTATCTTCTTTATTTTCTCCATAAAATCGTGTTTTAGTAAATTCAATATACCAATCACAGAAATAATCGTACACAAATTCATATATAGTTTTTATAACTTCATTTAATTTATAGTCATTATAATGTTTTTCAATTTTTTCTATGGTATTATTTAATTTTGAAATAATCCATTTATCAGTGATATGTAATTTTTTATATTCAGGCAAATCACCATCTAAATTATTTGCATTCATTAATATAAAACGAGTTGAATTCCATAATTTATTCATGAAGTTTCGACCATGTTCTAACTTACTTTCAGAATACAATATATCTGAACCAGATGGAGCAATAAGAAGCATGCCTACCCTAACAGCATCCGAACCATATTTTTCAATTAGATCTAAGGGGTCAGCAGAATTACCTAATGATTTACTCATTTTTCTACCTTCTGCATCACGAACAATTCCATTAAAATAAACGCTTTTAAAAGGAATTTCATTTTTAAAATATAAACCCGCCATAATCATGCGTGCTACCCAAAAAAAGATAATATCAGCTCCAGTAACTAAATCATTTGTAGGATAATATTTTTTAAGTTCAGGTGTTTCATTAGGCCAACCTAATGTAGCAAAAGGCCATAGCCATGAACTAAACCATGTATCTAATACATCATTATCTTGGACCCAACCTTTATCAGCTGGTGGCTCTGTACTACAATATATTTCATCACCTTTATACCATACTGGAATTCTGTGTCCCCACCAAAGCTGTCTTGATATACACCAATCTTTAATATTTTCAAGCCAATGATTATAGGTTTTTGTCCACCTTTCTGGATAAAATTTTATTTCACCATTGTTTACTACATCTAATGCTGGCTTTGCTAGCTGTCCCATCTTTAAAAACCATTGTTTAGAAATATATGGTTCTACAATAGAGTCTGTTCTTTCTGAATGGCCGACTTGGTGAGAATAATCTTCAACTTTTTCTAGTAAATTATTTTTTTCAAGTTCTTTTATAATTAATTTTCTAGCATCAAATCTATCTAGGTTTTGGTATTCTTTAGGACAATTTTCATTTAATTTTGCATCAGGATGAAAAATATTAATTATATCAAGATTATGTCTTAATCCCATTTCATAATCATTCGGATCATGAGCTGGCGTTACTTTTACGCACCCTGTACCAAAATCCATATCAACATATTCATCTGCAAATATTGGAATTTCACGATTCATTATCGGCAACATAATTTTTTTACCAATTAAATGCTTGTATCGTATATCATTTGGATTGACAGCAACCCCTGTATCACCAAGCATAGTTTCAGGACGAGTGGTAGCAACAATAATACATTCTTTACTTCCTTTAATAGGATATTTAAAGTGCCAAAGATTACCTTGTTTTTCTTTATAGATGACTTCTTCATCTGAAAGAGCAGTCAACCCTTTTGGATCCCAATTTATAATTCTCTCACCCCTGTATATTAAACCATCGTTATATAATTTTACAAAGGCATGCATCACTGAATTACTGTATGAGGGGTCCATTGTAAATGTAGTTTGTTCCCAATCGCACGACGCCCCTAATCTTTTTAATTGATTAAGAATCTTTCCGCCATATTCTTCTTTCCATTCCCATGCGTGTTCAAGAAACTTCTCTCTACCAATTTTTTCTTTATCTTGGCCTTTATCTTTTAACATTTTTGCAACTTTTGCTTCTGTCGCAATTGAAGCATGGTCCATGCCAGGCAACCATAATGTACTTTTTTGATTCATCCTTTGTTTTCTTATAAGAATATCTTGAATAGTATTATTTAAAACATGACCCATATGTAAAATACCAGTGACATTTGGTGGTGGAATCATAATTGTAAAAGGTTCGTCGTGATCATTATTTGGTACAAACATATTTTTATCTTGCCAAATTTTATACCATTTAGATTCTACATTTTTAGGATCGTATATTTTTGATAATTCCATGGTATAATTTATTTCCAAATAATAATATAAGAAGAGACTGCTATTTCTGGACAATAGCAATCATTTGGTGGGCAAACTGGAGGGTCTACACATCCATTCCATGATTCTCTGCATGCAGAATATTGCATTACATTTTCTTCACCTGTTGCCACATAATCTGTAATATCTGTTATCATAGGATGAACATCTTGACCAGGACACCAGCCTGCTCTTCCATATCCCCAA